>CANFNO010000514.1 GCA_947447845.1 Burkholderiales bacterium
AGCCGCATGAACGGCAAGAAACTCAAGATCGGTATCGTTCAAGCGCGCTTTAACGCCAACATCACCGATGCTCTGGCCGCAGCCTGCAAGGCCGAGTTGCTAGCACTTGGCGTTGCCGAGAAGGACATTACCCACATCACCGTTCCCGGTGCGTTGGAAGTGGCTGTGGCCTTGCAATCCATGGCCGAAAAATCCAGCTTTGATGCACTCATCGCTTTGGGTTGCATCATCCGCGGCGAGACATACCATTTCGAGTTGGTTGCCAACGAATCTGGCGCGGCCATTACCCGCATTGGCCTGGACTATCAGGTGCCGATTGCCAACGCCGTGCTCACCACCGAAAACCTGGAGCAGGCCGTGGCCCGCCAGGAAGACAAAGGCCGCGATGCGGCCCGCGTAGCCGTAGAAATGGCCAACCTGCTGGAGTCGATTTAATGAGTGATTTCAACCACCCCTCCGGCCCGGCGCGCCCGCCGCGTCAGGCGCGCACTGGCGTCACCAGCACAGGTGCACGCAAGGCAGGCAGCAAGTCTGACCGCAGCCGTGCGCGCGAGTTTGCTTTGCAAGGCCTGTACCAGTTCATCGTGGGCTGCAATCCGGTGGACGATGTGGATGCATTTACCCGCGACCTGGCTGGTTTTAACAAGGCCGATGCGGCCCACTTTGATGCGCTGCTGCATGGTTGCACCGATCAGGCCCGTCAACTCGACGTCCAGATCCAACCCTTGCTGGACCGCCCTTGGGGCGAAATTTCACCAATTGAGCATGCCGTGATGTGGATTGGCGTGTACGAGATGCTGCATTGTCTGGATGTGCCCTGGCGCGTGGTCATCAACGAGTGCGTGGAACTGGCCAAAGAATTTGGTGGCACCGATGGCCACAAGTACGTGAATGCTGTGCTCAACGGGCTGGCACCGCAACTGCGCGCTGCCGAGGTCGAATCCGACCGCAGTAAAAAACCCCGCTGAACCACCAAGCCGCCCATACATGCAGATCTCTGAGCGCGCACAAGCCATAGAGCCCTTTTATGTGATGGAGGTGGCCAAGGCCGCCGCTGAGTTGGGCAAAACCATTGCCCACACGCAGAGCCCCATGGTGTTCCTGAACATCGGCGAGCCAGACTTCACCGCACCGCCGCTGGTGCAGGAGGCCGCAGCCCGTGCGGTGCATGGTGGCCTGACCCAATACACCCCGGCACTGGGACTTAGCCCTTTGCGCGAGCGCATCTCCGACTGGTATGCCACGCGTTGGGGCGTCAAGGTGCCCGCCAGCCGCATCGTGGTGACTGCCGGTGCATCCGCCGCCTTGCACCTGGCCTGCATGGCACTGATCAATGCGGATGACGAGATCCTGATGCCCGACCCCAGCTACCCCTGCAACCGGCATTTTGTCAGTGCAGCAGGTGGCAAAGCGGTGTTGCTGCCCACCACGGCTTCCGAGCGCTTTCAGCTCACCGCCGACAAGGTAGAGGCTGCTTGGAGCGAGCGCACGCGCGGCGTGCTGCTGGCCTCGCCCTCCAACCCCACCGGCACTTCGATCCACCCCGATGAATTGCGCCGCATTCACCATGTGGTGCAGTCGCATGGTGGCATCACCCTGGTTGACGAGATTTATCTGGCGCTAAGTTTTGATGCCCAATTTGGCCAAACCGCTTTGACCATCGATGACTCCATCATCAGCATCAACAGCTTCAGCAAGTACTTCAACATGACCGGTTGGCGCCTGGGCTGGATGGTGGTGCCCGAGAAACTGGTGCCCACCATTGAGCGTCTGGCGCAAAACCTGTTCATCTGCCCGAGCACGATTGCCCAGCACGCGGCAATGGCCTGCTTCGAGTCTGAAAGCATTGCCATCTACGAGCAGCGCCGTGACGAGTTCAAGGCGCGACGGGACTTCTTCATCCCGGCTTTGAACAACCTGGGCCTCACGGTGCCAGTGATGCCCGATGGCGCCTTTTACGCTTGGGCCGACTGTTCCGCAGCCTGTTCCAAGCTCGGTGTCAACGGCAGCTGGGATTTTGCGTTTGAAGTGATGAACCGTGCGCATGTGGCGGTCACGCCGGGGCGGGATTTCGGTGTCGCCCAGACTGCCAACTTCATCCGTTTTTCCACCGCCAGTTCCATGGCGCAATTGCATACCGCTGTCGAGCGGCTGCGCGCCCTGCTAGCCTGATAAAACCAAACACACCATGAACCAAGACCTTTCCATCATTCATCTGGTCCTCAATGCCAGCGCCGTGGTGCAAGCCGTCATGCTGCTCCTGATGGTGGTATCCATCTCCAGTTGGGCGGCCATCTTCCGCAAGCTGTTTTCACTAAAAAAGGTGAAAGGGCAAAACGAAGAATTCGAGCGTGAATTCTGGTCTGGCGCCAGCCTGAATGATTTGTTCAACGCCGCCACCAAACGCGCCAGCCATTGCGGGCCAATGGAACGCATTTTTGCCAGCGGCATGCGCGAATACCAAAAGTTGCGCGAGCGCCGCATCACGGATGCCGGCACGTTGATGGATGGCGCTCGGCGCGCCATGCGCGCCAGCTTCCAGCGCGAGATGGACGTTGTCGAAACCAACCTCTCGTTTCTGGCATCTGTCGGCTCAGTCTCGCCTTATGTCGGCCTGTTCGGCACGGTCTGGGGCATCATGCACGCCTTCGTCGGTTTGGCATCGCTCACGCAGGTGACGCTGGCGACTGTGGCACCCGGCATTGCCGAAGCATTGGTGGCCACCGCCATCGGCCTGTTCGCCGCTATTCCCGCCGTGGTGGCCTACAACCGCTTCGCCCGCGATCTGGACCGCATCGCAATCCAGCAAGAAACCTTCATCGAAGAGTTCTCCAACATCCTGCAACGCAATGTCGGCGCGCAAACCCCGCCACCGGCAAGTCGTTAAAGCAACCGTTCAAGGAGCACCACATGCCAGCTGTCGCCGGACGAGGACATGGACGCGGACGCCGCACCATCAATGAAATCAACATGGTGCCCTTTATCGACGTGATGCTGGTGCTCCTCATCATCTTCATGGTGACTGCGCCACTGATTACGCCCAGCCTGATTGACCTGCCCAGCGTGGGCAAGGCTGCACGCCAGCCGGACCAGATCATTCAAATCATTGTCGGCAAAGATGAAAAGCTGCAACTCAAAACCGATAGCCAGACCGCGCCCATTTCACTCAAGGAACTAGCCCTTGCCGTCAAGCGCGCCCAGGGCGGTAAAGACAGTGCAGCGGCAGCCAGTTCGGCCGTCGTCATCAGTGCCGACAAGAATGTGAAATACGAGAGCGTGGTGCGCGTCATGGACACCTTGCAGCGCGCCGGTATCCAGCGCGTCGGCCTGTCGGTGCAGTTGGTTAACTAAACCGCTAAAGCCATCAAGCATCACACCACGCATGTCAA
>CANFNO010000515.1 GCA_947447845.1 Burkholderiales bacterium
ATGGAATGAGTTCCAGCCCATAGCGTACAAGTACCCATCAAACATGCTTGGTCTGGTCAATCATGGCCTGCTGGTTCTCAATATATTGCAGGAATCCGTACTGCCTTTCTGAGCCGCTGTTTCTTCTGTAACAACGACAACTACTTTTGAAATGTGGAATGTAGTCATAAGAAGATTATTCGGTTGATCAGGATTTTCAAAGATCAATACTTGCAATGCCAAGATGAGAATGGACATTGCACGTTGGACGCATCATTTGTATTTTCATTTACCGAAAGGGTATGAGATGGGTAACGTTATTGTGTACTTATGGGGATTGAGGCATTGCAGACGCTGTTCTCAGGGACTGCGACCAGGAAGACCGCTTTGACGGTTTGACTAAAGAATTGCCAATGATGATCTTTGATCATGGTGCCCCGTTAGTCTGCGCTCAATTTGACTTTCACTGTCACTTTAAGTTCGACTTAAGTCCAGTCAATTAAAGTTCAATCTCCAACTAAACCCGACGGGCCTCCTTGGAAGCCGGGGCGATTCAGAATTCAATTTAATCATTAAGACGAGAATTTATATGAATAAGAGAAGTCAACTCACAATAGCCGTAATCGCCATTGCTTTTGCGGGACTTACACATGCGCAAACAATTTCCAACAACTGGAAATCTGCTTCAGGGGAAGTTTGGAAAAATGCTGCAGGTGAATGCTGGCGCGATTCGAGTTGGACTCCAGCGACCGCCGATCCGAGCTGTGATCGCGCATTGATCGCTAAGCCGGCACCCATTGCAGTTGTTGCACCAGCGCCGATGCGTGTTGCTGCGGTTTCAGAACCGGCTCCGACAATTGTTCAACCACCGCCAGTTCCTAAAGTTGTCGTGGTCGCGCCGAGCAAAGTTAAGCTAACTGCCGAAGCGCTTTTTGATTTTGACAAGGCCGTCTTAAAACCAGAGGGTAAAAAGCACCTTGATTCACTGGTTGGGCAAATTCACTCCATTCATATGGAGGTGCTTATTGCGGTCGGATACACCGACTCTGTGGGTTCCGTGGCATACAACAAAGGGCTATCGATTCGCCGCGCAGAGACCGTTAAAGCGTATCTGGTATCCAAAGGCATTGATAGCAGCCGCATCTATACCGAAGGCAGAGGTAAGACACAGCCTGTCGCAAGCAATGCCAATCCCCAAGGACGTGTACTGAATCGGCGAGTCGAGATCGAAGTAGTCGGTACAAGTTCGGCACAGTAAATCCAATACGGGAGCGTCCCAATGAAAACGAACGGCATGCAGGTGATATTAGGCAGTTTCACTATCAAGGCCTACGTAACCGCGCCGAAATCTATGACAGTCATCGGAATCGTTCGTATGGGTATGGAGTATGGGCTGTTGGCCTTAAACAGCCTTGGGCAATACCTACGAGTAAATGGCTCTCAATGGAGTTATCTAGACCAGCAAGGAGTGCTCTTCGCAATACAAACGGCACGGGAAAACGGTTGCCGTACGCAAAGAAAGTGGCAAAGCGTAACCGCAAAGCTTGCACCTTTTTGACGCTCCATGAGAAGTCTACAGAGTGAACCTATCTAGAAGTTCCTTGGTGACGATAGGCATCATGATTGTCATCGGCGCAGGTGTGTTTCTGGTGTTGCAAGAATTTCACTCCACGCCACGGGACAGAACCGGTTCCATAAAAAGAGTTGAGACACTGGAAGTTCCAATCACCGAGTCCACAGCCAGTCAATCAACGAAGTCCATGGATGGGAACCTACCCGCCGGACTCGTTTCACCATCAGCTGAGCCAATTGTTCCACTTGATGACAGTGATTCATTCTTTCGTCACGCTCTTTCAGGATTAATGAGTGATCGGGCTCTGGGCCAATTTTTTGTCACCGACCAGATGGTTCGCAAATTCGTGGCCACTGTGGACAATCTTCCGCGTCAGACTGCATCTATGCAAATGAGGACGGTAGAGGCCATGCCGGGTGACTTTGAAACGTCCACCTCAACTGGTGTTCTCAGCATTGCGCCGACCAATACCACCCGCTATGTGGGATTCATTGATGCGGTCTCTATGGCTAATCTGAAAAGCCTTGTCCAGCTCTATGCCACGCATTGCGAGCTCTTTCAGCAGGCGTATCGGGAATTGGGCTATCCAAGGGGCGATTTCAATGACCGGCTGTTGCTCGCCTATAGCACGCTGCCGCAAGTCAAGTCATCTTGATGCCAGCCCGACTCTCAACCACAAACATTTAACCCCAGGAAATAGCTTATGAAAAAATCATTTATGTATTTGGCTGTCTGCGCTGCCATGGCACTGACCACCACTGCCCATGCCGAGGACACCACACCCCAGGCCCTGATTCAGGAATTCAGCAAACTCAGTGGTGTAGCGCCGGACTCCAACCGCGGCCAATCCTTTTTCACCAACAAGCATGGCCATGAATGGTCCTGCTCCAGTTGCCACACTTCTAACCCCACCGTGGAGGGAAAACACGTAAAGACTGGCAAGCTCATTCACCCAATGGCACCGCATTTCAATCCGACGCGCTTCACCGATACAGCCAAAACTGAGAAGTGGTTCAGGCGCAATTGCAACGATGTGGTTGGCAGAGAGTGCACGCCGGGGGAAAAGGCGGATTTTCTGACCTGGCTGGTTTCACTCAAGTAGGTTATGCACCATGTACAACGCTTTGAAAATTAGTCGCCCTGTCCTTTTTGCTTTTCGCACTGCCGCAGCGATGGTGTTGATGATTGCCAGCAGCCAAGTGATGTCCAGGACACCAGAGGCAACTTACGCAAGCGAGTGCTCTGCCTGTCATATTGCCTATCCCGCAGGCTTGCTGCCAGCACCGGCCTGGGAGCGCATCATGGGTAGCCTCAAATCGCACTTTGGTGCCGACGCCTCGCTTGACAACTCCAGCAAAGTCGCAATTGCAGGATTTCTAGTCGCGCACGCAGGCACAAACTCTCGTATCAAGGAACCTACTCAGCATGACCGCATTACCGAAACTTCCTGGTTCAAGGGGCGCCATGGCGAAGTCTCCAGTACTGTATGGACGCGCTCCTCTGTGGGCCACGCGTCCAATTGCGGTGCCTGTCATAGAGGCGCATCCCAAGGCGACTTTGATGAGGACAACGTTCACATACCTGGTTGAACTTGCGGCACATGTGGCGAAGTGCAAACTTCTAGCAACTCGAACGGCGGGGTGCGTATGAAACCTAGTCAGGGGCTTTCCGCGCACATACTTCCGACATCAGCCACCATGGTAGGTGTCTGCATGACCGTGTTGTCTATCGGTCATTTGGGACCCGGTGGACCATGGCGCATGGTAATCGACAAGCTACTCGCCGTCGATGCGCTGATATTTCTAATTAGCGCCATCATGTCCTTC
>CANFNO010000516.1 GCA_947447845.1 Burkholderiales bacterium
AGCCAATCTGTGCCTTCTGAATCGCCACCATGGTTTCTTCCAGGCTGACCTTGGGGTTCTCCATCTGCACTTCCTGCTGCAGGCGGGTGGCCTCGTTCTGTGCCGCGCTGACTGAGTTCAGCGCGGTCTTGAGGGCACCGGAAAATCCGCCCCCTGCGCCACCGACACTACCAGCGCCACCGGTTGTAGCGCCAGGCCGCACAGCCGCGCCGGGGCGCACCGAAGTGGGCATCGTCAGGGGTGAGAGTTTGAGGTCCATGGCAGCTTCTTTGGATAACTTGATTGGGGGTAATACTAGGTCGGACGGCTGCGGGGTATTTTTTTCAATTGGGCGGTAAAAGCAGCCCTTTTCAACCTAATGTTTTCCAGGGTGGGTCGAATAATCAGACCCAATCGCAAGGGCAAGAACGCCTTGCACACCTGGAAGCCAACATGTCAGCACCTGCCGCGATCTCCGTGAACCCCAGCATTCTCCAGCGCTTTAGCGGCATGGAGCAGGGTCAGCGCATGCGCCTGATATTGGGCGTGGTGCTGTTTGTGGCTATCGCAGTCGGTGGTTTGGTTATGGGGCGTCAGGCTGAGTGGCGCGTGCTGTATTCCAACCTGGCTGACAAAGATGGCGGTGCCGTCATTGCCCAGCTGGGCACCATGAACATTCCTTATAAGTATTCAGACGGCGGCGGCGCCATTCTGGTCCCGGCGGACCGGGTGCACGATGCGCGCCTCAAGCTGGCCTCCATGGGCCTGCCCAAGGGCGCAGTGTCGGGCTTTGAGATGATGGAGTCGAACCGCTTTGGCATGACCCAGTTTCAGGAACGCCTGACCTTTCAGCGCGGCCTGGAAGGTGAGCTGACGCGCTCCATCCAGTCCATCGGTTCGGTGGCCAACGCCCGTGTGCACCTGGCCTTGCCGAATCAAAACGGCTTCTTTCGCGACCAGCAAAAACCGTCCGCCTCGGTGCTGCTCAGCCTGAACCCCGGACGCAGCCTGGACAAGACGCAGCTGGCCGGCATTGTGCATTTGGTAGCCTCCAGCGTGCCGGAAATGGATGCCTCCGCAGTCAGCGTTCTGGATGACACCGGCAAGCTGCTCTCCAAGCCGAATGACGGCAGCGCCTCAGGCCTGAATGTGGATGCCGAGCAACTGCAATACGCGCAGCAGCTGGAGCAGCTTTACAGCCGCCGCATCCTGGATATTCTGGAACCTCTGGTGGGCGTGCAGAACGTCAAGGCCCAGGTCACCGCTGAGGTGGATTTCTCGCAGACCGAGTCCACCACCGAGTCGCACAAGCCCAATCTGACACCCGCAAACAGCGCCGTGCGCAGCCAGCAAACGGTGGAAAGCACCAACGGCGCAACAGGCGCGGGCGCCTCCGGCGTGCCGGGTGCCACTTCCAACCAACCGCCAGCGCCTTCTTCAGCGCCCATCAACGGCCAGCCGCAAGCACTCACCGCATCCGGACAGGCGGGTGGCAACGGCAGCAGCAAGAAAGAATCCATCGTCAATTACGAGGTGGACAAGACCGTGCAGGTGGTCAAGGGCGCCTCGGGTGTGCTCAAGCGCATCAACGCCGCCGTCGTCATCAACCACACGGTCAAGACCGATGACAAGGGCAAGGTCACCAGCACCCCGCTAACCGATGCGCAGATCGAAAAAATGACCGCTCTGGTGCGCGAAGCCGTGGGCTTTAACAAAGACCGGGGCGACTCCGTCAACCTGATGAATGCCCCGTTTGCCGCTGAGAAGGTCGAGGTGATTGACATTCCCCTTTGGCGTCAGCCGGTGGCCGTGGATCTGGCCCAAAGCCTGGCCTGGCCGCTGGGAACGCTGGCACTTGCTGCCCTGGTATTGATCGGCTTTGTCAAACCGGCTTTGAAGACCCTGGCCGAGAGCCGCCCCCGCGTGACAGTCGGTCATCGCGAGTCGCAACTTGATGCGATGGAGTCTGAACAACCTGAGCGGCCTCAACTGGCGCCGCCGCACGCCCACAATGAGCCAATAGCCGCCAGTGCATCCGAAATCCGAATGGAAGAAGCGCGCAAGCTAACGCGCGACAATCCGGCTGCGGTGGCCAATATTGTGAAGTCGTGGATTAATGGGGAGGCTGCCGCGTAACAGCGGGAGCTACCACTATGTCAAACGAAGACGGACTACAAAACGCTGCCATTCTGATGATGTCTCTGGGCGAAGCCGAGGCGTCGGAAGTCTTCAAGCACTTGTCGCCCAAGGAAGTGCAAAAGCTCGGCGAAGCCATCGCCAAGACGTCGCAGATCACCCGCGAACGGGTGGATGAGGTGGTGGACAAGTTCCATGGCGTAGCCGCATCCCACAGCTTGCTGGTCTCCAATTCGGGCGACTATGTGCGCTCAGTGCTCAAGCTGGCCCTCGGTGACGACAAGGCGGCGCTGCTGATTGACCGCATCCTGCAGGGCGGCGACGTCTCCGGCATCGAAAGTCTGAAGTGGATGGACCCGCTGTCGGTGGCCGAACTGCTGCGCAACGAACACCCGCAAATCGTTGCCGCCATCCTGGTGCACCTGGAGTTTGACCAGGCAGCGGACGTGCTCAAGCAACTCGCCGAGCGCCAGCGCAACGAAGTCATGCTGCGCGTGGCCACCATGGAAGGCATTCAGCCCACCGCCTTGAAGGACCTGAACGAGGTGCTCTTTAACGTGCTGGCCGGTGGCGACAAGATCCGCAAGGCCTCGCTGGGCGGGGTGAAGACTGCCGCCGAAATGATCAACCTGATGGGCACCGCCATCGAAGGCACGGTGATCGAATCCATCCGCAGCCACGATGCCGACCTGGCGCAGAAAATCATGGACAAGATGTTCGTTTTTGACGACGTCATCAAGCTCGACGACAAGGCGATTCAGATGGTGCTCAAGGAAGTGTCCACCGACGTGCTCATCGTGGCGCTCAAAGGTGCGCAGCCCGAGCTCAAAGACAAAATTCTGGCCAATATGTCGACACGCGCCGCAGCCACACTCAAGGAAGATCTGGAGTCGCGCGGTCCCATGCGCCTGTCCGAAGTGGAAGCCCAGCAAAAGGAAATTCTCAAGACCGTGCGCCGCCTGGCGGACGAGGGCCAGATTGTGATCGGCGGCGGAGGTGGCGACGACGCCATGGTTTGATGTCGCGCGCCCACTCTTCCTTCATACCGTCTGAAGACATTGTTGCGGCCAGCGACTGGGCATTTGACCCCGTCGATCAGGCTGCCCTGCGCTTCGCTGCCAAAGTCAAGGCGCAGGCGGAGGCCGAAGACCGCGCCCGCGACGGTGCTGCACACCAGGCTGGCTTTGAAGAAGGCTATGCCCAGGGCCATGCCCACGCCACCCTTGAAGGCCAGCGCCAGATTCAGCAATACATCGACAC
>CANFNO010000517.1 GCA_947447845.1 Burkholderiales bacterium
AAGTTCTGGCAATTGCTGCCAGCCCTGTTGCTCGGGTTGCCCTTGTTTTATGGCGTGCAGGTCTTGCACGCCCGGCCCATCA
Organism: Burkholderiales bacterium; assembly: GCA_947447845.1. The sequence goes on from CANFNO010000517.1 coordinate 83, forward strand.
GTTTGGGGCTGTTGCTGGTAACGGGAAGCTTCGTTGCTTTTTTGGCTGGTGCCTGGGGCAAACGCGGCTTGCCTATTTCGGTTTCCATCATGTTCGCGATGGTTTTTTCCATGGCTGTGCCAAACCATACCGATAGCGCCACCAACCTGAGCACCTGCCTCTATTTCGCATTAGGCGGGGCGGCTTACCTGGGTTGGGCCACATTGGCCAATTCCTTGCTCAACCCGCGTTACCGGGTGCAGATGCTGGCAGATACCTTGCTCGCCCTGGCGCAACTCATGCGGACCCAGGCGCGCCAGTTTTCACCCGCCACCAGCGCCACCGTCGGTGGCGAAGAAGTTGCGTTGATCGGTGCGCTGCTCCAGCAGCAGGCGGCGCTGGCCGACCAATTGCAAACCGCGCGCGACATCCTGTTGGAATCGCCGCGCACGCCGCGCCGCCAGATGCTGGCCAGCATGTTGCTGCGGATATTGGAAATGCGCGACCATTTGCTGGTCTGTGAGTTGGATCTGGATACGCTCAAAAGCCATGCGGGTCATGCACCGGTGTTGGACTCGCTGCGCGAGGTGCTGGACACGCTCGCCGATGCCGTAGAACAGTTGGCCGATGCCCTGTTGCTGGGCCAAATGCCAACGACGATTTCCAGTCTCAGACCCCGACTCGCGGCGCTGCAATGGAACGAGGACGCATCCGTCACTGCACCACAGGGTGCTGAGCCAAGCCCGGCCGTGCTGGCCCGCGGGCTGGCCAGCCGCATGGGTTACCTGAGCGACGACACCTTGCACTTGATTGGGTTGGCACGCGGCGAGGAGGCACCTGATGTCGGCCTGGTGCGCACCAACTGGCAGTTGTTTGTGAGCCCCACGGTCTGGTCATGGCAGCCCTTTTATGCGTTGTGGCGCTGGAAGGCCGCGCCCTTGCGCCATGCCATACGCGCGGCCCTCGCCATTGCAACGGCCTATCTGATCGCTTTGGCTACCCCTTGGGGCACGCACGACTACTGGATTTTCCTGACCATCGTGGTGGTGCTGCGCGGCAGTCTGGCCCAGACGCTGGATAGGCGCAACAGCCGTGTTGCGGGCACCTTGATCGGATGCATCGTGGCCGGAGCACTTTTGTATGTGCATACCCCGATCGCACTACTGTTGGTGATTGCCACGCTGGCGCAGGCCTTTGCCCATGCCTTTGCGGTGAAGCGCTACCTGGTTACGGCGGTGGCTGCCACAGTGCTGGGCCTGTTGCAGGTGCATTTGCTGAACGCTGGCAGCAACCCTAGCTTTGAGGCGTTGGAGCGCATCGCAGACACACTGATCGGTACGGCAATTGCCTGGGCTTTCAGCTATGTGTTGCCATCCTGGGAGCGCACTCAGATTGCAGCGCTGGTGCAACGCACCCTGGCAGCACAAGCCCGCCACGCGCACGAGGCCCTGGGCCTGTGGCAGTTGCAGGCGGTGGACAACGAACCGGAATTGCGTTGGCGCCTGGCGCGGCGCGAGGCCTACGACAGCCTTTCCGCCTTGGTGCAGGCGACACAGCGGTCGCTCTCGGAGCCGCGTGCAGTGCGCCCGCCGCTGGAGCCATTGGGCCGCATGCTGGCCTATAGCTACCAGTTGCAAGCGCAGCTCACGACGGTCAAGACCATGCTGCTGCAGCGGCGTGGCCGACTCGCTCACGCGCACATTGACGCGCCGCTCAAACAGTCTGCACGGGTGCTGAATGCCATTTTGAGCCTTGACCAAATCCGAGCCGCGGACGCCAGTCCTATGCCCGCAGCATCCGAGCCTTTGGTCTTGCCGGATCCGTTCGATGACGACCTTACGCCCTGGTTATTGCGTCGTCTGGACCTCGCAACCGGCATGGCAGAGCAGCTGCGCCGCAACGCCGATCAAGTTTTGAGCGAAGTGAGCCAACGCAACGCAAAATAGAGTCTGTACACATTAAGCCTTGCCAAACCACCCTCTGCCAAGCCATGTCCATCCTCTCAAATACTTCTGCGGCCACCGATGTCTATCTCGTCCTGGGCGATTCAGTAGAGCAGACCTTGGTCACCGGAATGTTCAACCCGATCTTTGCCGGTACCGGCATTGACGCGCGCTTGGTGCCCGTATCAGTGAAGCCGGAAAACCTGAACGCATTTGTCACAAACGCTCTGGTGGCGAAGAACATCAAGGGCTTTTGGGTCTCTCATGGGCTCCAGTCCGCCGTCATGGCCGTGTTGGACCAGTGCAGCAGCCTGGGTCGCATGGCTGGCGCGGTGAACGCCGTCCGCCGCAACGCTGACGACAAGCTCGAAGGTGCGTTGTTTGATGGCGTCGGTTTTATCGCCTCCCTTATTTACTTTGGTATTTCGTATGCTGACAAGCGGGTTCTGATTTTGGGTTCTGGCGGGTCTGCTGCGGCCATTGCCGCATCATTGGCGCGCGCCGAAGACGCGGTATGTGCCGCTGAAATTGCGATTTACGATGTTGCTGCGTCCCACGCAGTGGAAGTGGCGCAGCGCATCGCTTTGGCGACCGGTACCCCGGTTTATGCAGTTGCCAGCAACGATCCGGCAGGCTTTGATCTGGTGGTCAACGCCACATCGCTGGGCTCGTATCCGGGCGATCCTCTGCCCTGCGATGTGGCCCGTATGGAACCCCATGCTTGCGTGCTCGACCTGGTGTTGCAAAACCAACCCACGGCCTTGCTTCGCGCTGCCCGCGCGCGCGGTCTTCAGGCCCAACCGGGCTATGAAATGCTGGTCCAGCAAGCCCAGTTGTACCTCGACTTTTTGGGCTACACACAGGCTGCCGGCATGCTTAGGCGCGATGCCAGCGTGTTGCGCCAGCAGCTTTATCCCCTGGCCTTGCAACACGAAATCCACCCGCAACTGCCTTCGGAGAGTGAGTTTTCTCCGTTCACTTTTTCCACGCTTCCTTGACGCACGCGGGGTGGCGTCAACTGAGCGCAGTCCTGCCCTACACTAAGGCGAAGAGTGGCCGCAAACATGGTCAGGCAGCGCCTGGCGATCGCGGAACTTTGCCCAGCAAACAGCGAAAAAGGACTTGATCCCCCATGGATACTCAGGATGCGTACGAAGAGTTGGGTCTGGACCCTAGCGCCAGCGATGCCCAACTCAAGGCCAACTGGCGAAAGCTGGTTGCGGCCTGGCATCCCGACCGTAACGCGGCGTCCAATGCGGGCAGCCGCATGCAGAGCATCAACAAGGCCTACCAGCACATCCGCCAGTTGCGTGATAGGGGTGGTGAGGACCAGGACGAAACCGGCGACAGCAGTGCAGATACGACCACC
>CANFNO010000518.1 GCA_947447845.1 Burkholderiales bacterium
CCGCTCTTCATCTGGCCGCCACCCATGGCGACTGCAAAGTCGGCCATGAAACTGTCTTCGGTTTCGCCCGAGCGGTGCGAAATCACCGTGCCCCATCCGGCATTGCGGCACAGCTGCACGGCGGCCATGGCTTCGCTGACGGTGCCGATCTGGTTGAGCTTAATCAGCGCAGCGTTGCAGGCCTTGTCCTTGATGGCACCCGCGATGATGCGCGGGTTGGTTACCAGGTTGTCGTCGCCGACGATCTGGATTCGCGTGCCCAGCGTGGCGGTAATTTTCTTGAAGCCATCCCAGTCGCTCTCGGCGTGTCCATCTTCAATCGAGACAATCGGGTATTTATCCACCCAGCGGGTATAGAGCGCCAGCATGTCGTCCGACGACAGGTCGCCCTGCCCGCTACGGCTGAGGCGGTAGACACCGTCCACATAAAACGAATTGGCTGCCGGGTCGAGTGCGATGGCGATGTCCACGCCCGGCAGGTATCCAGCTGCGCGAATGGCCTCCACGATCAGGTCACAGGCCTCCTCATTGCTCTTGAGCATGGGCGCGAAGCCCCCTTCATCCCCGACGTTGGTGCTGTAGCCGCGCCGCGCCAGAAGCGTGCGCAACGCATGGAAAGTTTCGGCGCCGTAGCGCAGGGCCTCGGCAAAATTAGGTGCACCGTGCGGAACAATCATGAACTCTTGAAAGTCGAGCCCCGAGTCGGCATGCTTGCCGCCGTTGAGGACGTTCATCATCGGAACGGGCAGATGCACTGCACCCACGCCACCCAGGTAGGCATACAACGGCAGCCGGCAGGCCTGCGCTGCAGCACAAGCCAAGGCCTGCGATACGCCCAGAATGGCGTTGGCACCCAACTCGGTTTTGTTCGGGCTGGCGTCCAGCGCAATCAGCTTCAAATCCAGATCGGCCTGCGCCCGCGGGTCTGCCCCCAGCAAGACGGGTGCAATGCGTCGGCGCACGTTGTCCACGGCACGGCGCACGCCCTTGCCGCCATAGCGGTCCGGATCGGCATCGCGCAATTCAAAGGCCTCGTTGGCACCGGTCGAGGCGCCGGAGGGCACCGACGAAACGCCCACGATGCCGTTGTCCAGCAGCACGCGCACCCGCAAAGTCGGGTTGCCTCGTGAGTCGAGAATTTCCAGGGCGTCGACGCCCGCGATGGTGGGTTTCATGGGGTTTCCAGGGTTGTAGGGACTTCACTGCCACGCGCTATCCCGTGACTCCGTCAAGTTGCAGGTAACGCCGCACCTTCTTCAACAGGTTGGCGCGTTCCAGCGGCTTGACAGCGAAGTCGACGGCACCGGCTTTGAGGCAACTCACCACCATTTCCTTTTCGCGGTGCCCGGTCACCATCACCACGGGAATGCTGGCCAGGTGCGGGCTGTGCTTGATGCGGCGCAAGGTCTCCAGCCCGTCGATGTCGGGCATGTCCACATCCAGCAAGATCAAATCGGGACGCACCTTGCGCAAGAGCGCCAGTGCTTCGGCACCGCTCTTGGCAAAAACCAATTCGCACAACTCTTCATCCAGCACCTTGGCTACCAGTTTGCGTTCCAGATCGTTGTCGTCCACGATCAGCACAATCGGCTGGAAGCGATCGGCCAGTTCGCTCAAAGAGCGTGTGCAGGCGCCATGCGGCTCCATATGCCGCTTCAGGTCACCCGCCCATTGGTTGAAGGTCTGCACATCTGTGCGTGCCGCGCGCAGGCGGTGGGCCATGTCCTGCAGCTTGCGCATCTCCAGTTCCGTAATCATGCGGTTCAAGGACTGTGTGGCGGTCTCGGCCTGCTTCAGGCCCTCGCCCACATGCGACTCCAGAGCGCGCTGCATGTCGGCGATCTGGTGCACCTGCCGGGCCATGGCCGCCGCAGGCTGCGCCTCCTTCATGTGCGCCAGATCCCGCAAGGCATGCGTGACGGCCATCGGCAGCCGGGGCGCATCGTGCACCATGGGCCAGAACAGCACATAGTCATCGAAGCGCCCTTCCCTGCAGCACTCGTAGGTCTGCAGCAATTCATGCTGATCACACAGCACGATGGTGCGGTGCGGTTGCGCGTGAATGGCCTGGCAAAAACGGTACAGGTTCAGGTAGTGCCGTTCGGCCAACTCCAAAGAGCTGAAAGCCAAAATCAGCACATCCGGCTGGCTGGCTTCAAAGTCTTCCGCCGCCTTGGTGGGAATGGACGACACAGCAATGCGGGAAAACTCCTTGGCAAGCATGGCTTTGACCATTTGCGCATCCGACAGCAAGTCGGTGGCGATCAGGATGCTGGAGTCTTTCATGGCTAGAGCAGCAAGCTGCGGCGACTTTCCCAGTCTGCCTGCCAGGCCGGAAACGCCTCTGGCGACATGGGCTTGCCGATGAAGTAGCCCTGGGCCACATCACAGCCGCGTTCGCGCACAAAGTTCCAGTCGGCGCGGTCTTCCACGCCCTCGGCCACCGACTCCATTTTGAGTTGCTTGGCCAGCCCCAGACTGGCATCAAACATGGCGCGCTGGGTCTCGTTGCTGCAGGCGCCGTGCACAAAGCTCTGGTCGATTTTCAGTTCGTCAAACGGGATGTCACGCAACTGCGAAAGCGACGAGTTGCCGGTGCCAAAGTCATCAATCGAGAGGCAAAAATGGTGCAGACGCAGCCGCGTCAAGATCTCCAGCGGCACGCGCTGGTCCTGCATCAGGCTGCTTTCCGTAATCTCCAGCACGATGTTCTGCGGTGCCACCCCGGCCAGACCGGTGAGGTTGAGTACATAGTCCAGAAAATTCAGCACCTTCAGGTTGTCCATGGACAGGTTCACCGCCACCCGCAAGGGCAGACCGGTGCTGTGCCAGATGCTGGCCTGGGTCAGCGCGTTGTGCAACACGGTGCGCGTGAGCCGCTCGATCAGCCCACTTTTTTCCGCAAGCGTTATGAACTGGTCGGGAAACACCATGCCGTCCACCGGATGCACCCAGCGCACCAGGCTTTCCACCCCGACCAACTCGCCGCTGGCCAGCGACACCTTGGGCTGGTAGTGGTTGATCAACTCACCTTGCGTGATGGCTGCGTCCAGTTCTTCGGCCACGTAAGTGCGCCGGGTCGGCCTGGCCGCATGGGCGCGGTTTTCAGACCACTTGTCAATCAGCGCGCCCAGGCGCTGCGGCGTCACCGGTTTGCTGATGCGCCCCAGCACCGCGATCTGGTGGGCGCGCACCAGTTTCTCCACCGACTGCAGCACCCGCTCGTCCTCGCCGCTGACCAGGATCAGACCGCCCGCAAACTGGCGCTCCACCAGGTGGCGCACGAACTCCACGCCATCCATGTGCGGCATGTTGATGTCCATCAGAATCAGTTCCGGCCGGGTGGTCGGTGAGTCCAGTTGTGCCAGGGC
>CANFNO010000519.1 GCA_947447845.1 Burkholderiales bacterium
ATCTGGCCGTTCTGGACCTCTTTGCCTCGCGAGGCCATGCTTTGGATGCCTTGTCTGAGGAAAGCATGGAAGAACTTCAGGCGGCATTGCAAAGTCTGAACCTTGAGCGTGCATGGCAACTCTGTGAGGCAGAGATACATAGCTTGGCAGTACCTTAACAAGCGCTTATTCTTGATGCATGTCAGTACGCGACAAGTGCATGGGCGTAAATTCAGCCGCATTGCGGTTTTGCCAAGGAGTGTCGAATGCAAGTTATTCAAGTGGACGTGGCCATCATCGGCGCGGGTGGAGGCGGCCTGCGGGCTGCTATAGCAGTGGCAGAGGCCGACCCCCGGCTCAAGATTGCGCTGGTCTCAAAGGTCTACCCGATGCGTAGTCACACGGTGGCGGCCGAGGGCGGTGCCGCGGCGGTGACGCAGGCGCATGACAGCCTGGAGGCGCACTTCCACGACACAGTGGCTGGCGGCGACTGGCTGTGCGAGCAGGACGTGGTGGAGTCCTTTGTAGCGCAGGCTCACGAGTCACTGGTGCAAATGGAACATTGGGGCTGCCCCTGGAGCCGCAAGGAAGACGGCCACGTGAACGTGCGCGCCTTTGGCGGCATGAAGATTGAGCGCACATGGTTTGCCGCTGACAAGACCGGCTTTCACATGTTGCACACGCTGTTCCAGACCTCCATCAAGTACCCGAGCATCCAGCGCTTCGATGAGTACTTCTGCATGGATTTGGTGGTGGACGAGGGCGCTGTTCAGGGCGTGCTGGTGATCGAGATAGCCACCGGCGAGTTCACGCTGATACAGGCCAAGTCCGTCATCATCGCCACAGGCGGCGCAGGTCGTGTGTTTCGTGAAAACACCAATGGCGGCATCGTCACCGGTGACGGCATGGCGCTGGCCTACCGCCATGGCGTGCCCTTGCGCGACATGGAATTTGTGCAATACCACCCGACCTGCATGCCGGGCACCGGCCTCTTGTTTACCGAGGCTTGCCGGGGCGAGGGCGGTTTTCTGCTCAACAAGGATGGCTTCCGCTACCTGCAAGACTACGGTCTGGGCCCGGCTACACCGGAGCCGCGCAACAAGGCCATGGAACTGGGTCCGCGTGACCGCTTGAGCCAAGCCTTCTGGCACGAAAAACAAAAAGGCAAAACGGTCAGCAGCCGCTTTGGCGAAGTCGTGCATCTGGACTTGCGTCACTTGGGCGAGAAAAAGCTGCGTGAACGCCTGCCCCAAATCTACGAACTGGCGGTGGAATACCTGGGCGTGGACCCGGCCAAGGAACCCATCCCTGTGTTGCCGGCCGTTCACTACACCATGGGCGGCATCATTGCGGATGGCAATACGGCTTCCACACTGCCGGGACTGTATTCGGTGGGTGAATGTTCCAGCGTCGGTATCCACGGCGCCAACCGCCTGGGCTCCAACTCGCTGACCGAACTGATTGTTTTCGGCAAGATTGCCGGTGAGCAGGCAGCGCAGTTTGCCAAACAGGGCAGCAAGCCGGCTTCGCCCTCGCAGCGCGTGCTGGCGCAGGCAAAGGCCGCCCAGGAAAGCGCCGAGGCGCTGCGCAGCAGCCAGACAGGTAAAGAACGCATCTCCACCATCCGCAAAGAAATGGCGCAGTCGATGGAAGACGGTTGTGGAATTTACCGCACTGCAGTCACCATGCAGGCGACTTGCGACAAACTGGCCGAGTTGCGCCAACGTTACAAGAACATCAAGCTCGACGACCATTCTCAGGGATGGAACACCGAATGGCTGTTGGCGATTGAGTTGGGCTACTTACTGGATGTGGCCGAAGCCATGGCGCATTCCGCCCTGAACCGAAAAGAGTCGCGCGGCTCGCATCAGCGGCTGGACGGCTTTGAGGCGCGGGATGACGTCAACTTCCTGCAGCATTCGCTGGCCTATTACCAGGGTGACGGGCCGCCACGCATCGCCTACGGGCCGGTGAAAATTACCAGTTCGCAGCCCGGTACCCGCGCCTACGGCGCTGCCGGTGAAAAGGCCGATGCCGAGCAACACGCCAAGGAGAAAGCAAATGGCTGAAGCCTCTCGAATGATTGAAATCCAGGTGCTTCGCTACCGCCCCGAGCAGGAAGAAAAGCCGGTCTGGCAAAGCTACCAGGTGCCGTTTACCGAAGACATGTCCGTGTTGCAGGGTCTGCAATACATCAAGGACGAGTTGGACGGCAGTGTGAGTTTTCGCTGGTCCTGCCGCATGGCCATTTGTGGCAGCTGCGGCATGATGATCAACAGGAAACCCAGTCTGTCCTGCCAGACCTTTTTGCGCGAACTGTACCCCGGTCCGGTGAAAGTTGAGGCGCTGGATCACCTTCCGATCGAGCGCGATCTGGTGGTGAGCGTGGAGCCTTTTATCAAGAAGCTTGAGAGCGTCAAGCCTTACATCATTCCAAAAGAAGAGCGCGCCTTGAGCCAGGGCGAGTACCTGCAGACACCGGCGCAACTGGAGGCTTTTGAGCAATACAGTTCGTGCATTAACTGCATGCTGTGCTATGCAGCCTGCCCGCAATTTGGTCTTAACCCGGATTTCACGGGCCCCGGCGTGCTGGCACTTTTGCACCGGTACAACGCGGATTCGCGCGATGGTGGACGTGCCGAGCGCATGGAAATTCTGAATGCTGAAGAGGGCGTTTGGAGTTGCACAGCGGTGGGCTATTGTTCCGAGGTTTGCCCCAAGGGGGTGGACCCGGCCAATGCGGTGAACCAGAACAAGATCAATAGCGCGGTGGACTACTTTGCGCGTTTCTTCCCCAAGAAAGGAGCCTGAGATGAAGTCTCAAACTGACGTAAAGTCTGTGCGCCGCCCCTATGTGCGGCCCATGCAGGGCTGGTGGAAGCACAACCCCTTCTTCGTGCGCTACATGGTGCGCGAGGTCACTTCAGTGGCGGTGTGGATCTATGCCTTGATTCTTACCTTTGGCGTGTTGCGTCTGGGGCAGGGCGAGGCGGCCTGGAATGGTTGGCTGGAGGCTATGAAGTCTCCGCTTTCGCTCATCTTGCATCTGGTATTGCTGATCAGTATGGTGGTGCATACCCACAGCTGGTTTGAAATCATGCCTAAAACCATGGCGCCCATCGTGGTGAACGGTGAGCGTCTAAGCGCAGCGCGCATACAGCGCACTGGCTGGAGCGTGGCCGCGGTAGCATTTGTGCTGGTAATGGTCATTGCTTTTTGGAGCCGAGCATGAAAAAACGTTCCAACGCACCGTTCTTCTGGCTGCTGTTTGGTGCCGGCGGCATGTTTTCGGCTTTGCTGGGCAGTGCTCTGGTCCTCATCACGGGGCTGGCAACGCCACTGGGCCTGGGCTTGAAAAGCGACTTCATGAGCTACCCGCGCATGCTG
>CANFNO010000520.1 GCA_947447845.1 Burkholderiales bacterium
AAACTCTCTATGAGTACCTTGAATTTCCCTTCTGGCCGCACCTACGACCTGGCCTGCCTGGGGCGCCTGGCGGTAGACCTGTATGCGCAGCAATTTGGCTCCAAGCTGGAAGACGCGCGCAGCATGGCCAAGTACCTCGGTGGCAGCTCCGGCAACCTGGCTTTTGGCGTGGCCCGACTGGGCATGCGCAGCGCCATGATTGCCCGCGTGGGCAACGAGCAGATGGGTCGTTTTCTGACCGAGACGCTGGAGCTTGAAGGCTGCGATACCTCTCAGGTGCAGATTGACCCCGAGCGCCTCACCGCCCTGGTGCTGCTGGGCCTGAAGGATCGCGACACCTTCCCCCTGCTGTTTGTGCGCGAGAACTGCGCCGACATGGCGGTGGATGCGGCGCTGATTGACGAAGCCTTTATTGCCAAGTGCCGCGCCCTGGCCATTACCGGCACGCACCTCTCCACACCCACCACCCGCAAGGCCTCGCAAACCGCGCTGAACTACGCCGCCAAGCATGGCGTGGTGCGGGTGCTGGATATTGATTACCGCCCGGTGCTGTGGGGCCTGACCAGCCGTGGCGCGGGTGAAAACCGCTATGTGGCCGATGCCCATGTAACGCAGCAGTTGCAGGAGATGTTGCCCCACTTTGATTTGCTGGTCGGCACCGAAGAAGAGTTCTTCATCGCCGGTGGCGTGGCCGACGACATCATCGCCAGCCTGAAGGCCGTGCGCGCTTTGAGTAAAGCCACCTTGGTGGTGAAGCGCGGCGCTTTGGGATGCTGCGTGATTGAAGGCGATATTCCCGCACACATAGACGACGCCACCACTTACCAGGGTGAGCGCGTGGAAGTGTTGAATGTGCTGGGTGCCGGTGATGCCTTCTTGTCCGGTCTGATGGCCACGCTGTTGCAGGGCAAAGACTGGGCTGAGTCGACCAAAATCGCCAATGCGTGCGGTGCCATTGTGGTGTCACGCCACGCCTGCTCGGCCGCCATGCCGACACCGACCGAACTGGAACACTGGTTTGGCGGCAGCCGCAATCCGAAGGTGGATGCCGACCAGCAATTGGCGCATCTGCACCGCGTCACCACCGCGCGGCCGCAATGGGTCGAACTCTGCGTCATGGCCTTTGACCACCGCAGCCAGTTCTACGACATGACCCGTGAAGCCGGTGTCCCGGACTCGAAAATCCCCGCTCTGAAAAAGTTGTTGGTGCAGGCTGCCGCGCAAGTGGAGACTGACCGCGAATTGCAAGGCCACACCGGTGTTCTGATTGACGGCGGCGACTATGGCCGCGACGCCCTGGCAAGCGCCACCGGGCGCGGCTGGTGGGTGGGCCGCCCGGTCGAACTGCCGGGCTCACGCCCGCTGCGTTTTGATGGCACACGCTCGATTGGCAGCGCGCTGATCAACTGGCCGACCGAACAGGTGGTGAAGTGCCTGGTGCATTACCACCCGGATGACAACTACGCGCTGCGTTTGGAGCAGGAGCAAACCGTGCTGGAACTGTGGGAAGCCACCCGCGCCAGCGGTAACGAGTTGCTGCTGGAAATCATTCTGCCCAAGGCGCTCAGCGTGGCAGGTGAGGAAGATGCCGCCGTGCTGCGCGCCGTCAAGCGCTTTTACAACATCGGCGTGAAGCCTGAATGGTGGAAGCTGGCGCCCATGTCGGCCGCCGGTTGGCAGTCTCTGGAGGTGCTGGTGGGCGAGCGTGACCCGCATTGCCGTGGCGCCGTCATCCTGGGCCTGAACCAGCCCATCGCGCATCTGGTGGACAGCTTCCGCAATGCCACCAACCCCATCGTCAAGGGCTTTATGGTGGGGCGCAGTTTGTGGATGGATGAGTCGCTCGCGTGGCTGCGCGGCGAAATCAATGACGCTACATTTATCAACAAAGTGGCCGCCAATTACACCGTGCTGGTGGACGCCTGGCGCAATCGCCGCAGCTTGGTTCGCGCGGTGTCTTAGGCAGTGAAACGGAGAACAAACCAATGACTACACAACGACTCACAACCGCACAGGCCATCGTCAAATACCTGGCCGCCCTGCGCGTGGAAATGGCGGATGGCAGCATCCAACCTTATTGCGCCGGCGTGTTCGCCATCTTCGGCCACGGCAACGTGGTCGGCCTGGGTGAGGCCCTGTGGACAGAACGCGCCGCGCTGCCCACCTACCGGGCGCACAACGAACAAAGCATGGCCCATGCGGCAGTTGCATTTGCCAAGGCCAACCTGCGCCAGCGCATCATGGCGGTCAGCTCCAGCATCGGCCCGGGCGCCACCAACATGGTGACTGCTGCCGCCGTGGCCCATGTGAACCGCATTCCTGTGCTGCTGTTGCCGGGTGATACCTTTGCCTCGCGCGCGCCGGACCCGGTGTTGCAACAGGTCGAAAGCTTCCAGCAGGGCGATGTGTCGGCAAACGATTGCTTCCGCCCGGTGACGCGTTACTTTGACCGTATCAGCCGCCCCGAGCAATTGCTCACCGCCCTGCCGCGCGCCATTCAGGTCATGACGGATCCGGCCAACTGCGGGCCGGTGTGTCTGGCCCTGCCACAGGATGTGCAGGCGCATGCCTATGATTTCCCCAGCAGTTTCTTCGAGCCCGAAATCATCCGCTTCCGCCGCCCGCCTGCGGACGCCTTTGAGCTGAGCCGGGCCGCTGCCCTGCTGAAAAATGCCAAGCAACCCCTGATCGTTGCCGGTGGCGGTGTGCTCTACAGCCAGGCCAGCGAGGGCTTGGCTGCGTTTGCTGCGAAGTTCGGCATTCCGGTGGTCGAGACGCACGGTGGAAAGAGCGCCATCCCTTGGGACCACCCCCTGAACCTGGGTGCCATCGGTGTAGATGGTGGCCCGGCTGCCAACTCCCTGGCGCGCGATGCGGACGTGGTGTTTGCCGTGGGCACGCGCCTGCAGGACTTCACCACCGGCTCACACGCCCTGTTTGCCAAAGCGAAGCTGCTGAGCCTGAACGTGCAGCACTTTGACGCCGGCAAGTGGAGTGGCAGCGCTCTGGTGGCCGATGCCAAGGTCGGGCTGGAACAACTGACACCCGCATTGGGCCAATGGCAGGCCGACGCCGCCTGGACCACACGCGCCAAGCAAGAGGCCGCCGCTTGGGTCGATACGGTGACAAAACTTAGCCGCAACCTGCCTGCTGCAGGCACGCTGCCCTATGACGCCGAAGTGATGGGCGCGGTGCGTGATTCGCTCAACGATGCCGGTGGCGACAGCGGCGCGCACGATGTAGCGGTGGGCGCCAGTGGCGGCCTGCCCGCCGAGATGCACAAAATCTGGCGCGCCTCCAAGCCGGGCAACTACCACATGGAATACGGCTACTCCTGCATGGGCTACGAAATTGCCGGTGCAG
>CANFNO010000521.1 GCA_947447845.1 Burkholderiales bacterium
CGACGATTCGCTGCTGCACGCCGCACCGACCCGATCCAGCCCAGGGCAAACCCCCCAGACAAAAGAAGCACGGCCAAACTGCCGGAAAGCCAGTTGAGTCCTCCCGCAATCAGCACAGCGATGGCCCCTGCCGCCCCCAATAGGGCGGGATAGACCATATCTGTATGACGAGAAACGCTTTGACTCAAGAAAACTCCCCCTCAAATTGGACACCTACAGGGAGCAAACCCTGCAAACCGGTGTCAACGCACTGTCAGACCCGGCCTTTTTGGCATTGTTCCACATAATATTTGCGCTGGAGGACCGTTTAACCAAAGCTTGATCTAACCCCCTTGGTCGATCCTGTAAACAAAGCCACGCGTAACCCGTGGCGGCGCATTGAGAAGCTTCGAAATATCTTCAATGTCGTCCGGAAGTGCCGCGTTATCCCAGCCTTTTTCGGTGTGGCGGGCCAGCCTGGCCGCCAACAACGCGCTGCGCACCGAAGGGTGCTCCGGGTGTTTGCCGTCGCTGATACGCAGCAACAGTTCGGAGAAGCGCCAGTGCTTCATCAGTTCCAGGCGCAGGTCGTTCAAATCGATGTTGAATACAAAGCGCTGCAAACTCACCGTGCGCAGAGTCGGGTTGGCTAACTGCATGGCCCGGATTTCGGTCTCCATGGTGGGCGCGTAGCAGCACATCAGCATTTCTGCAAAATCGTTCAAAAAAGCGGCTTGGCGGATCACCGCCACGTCGGTGTCGCCCCGGTGCACAGCAAACCCAGTGGCGAAATGCGCGGCACGGTTGGCACGCTTCATCAGTCCCAAAAGCACGTCCAGCGCAGCAGGCTGGCTACGCAAGTGATCCTGCACCGTGGGCTGCAAGCCAAACGTCCTGAAAAAAGGTGCCACGCCCATCATCACCAGGGAACTGACCACGGTCTCAGTTTGCGTACTTTCGACATTGCGGCGCTTTGCCGAAACATAGGCCAGCACCTTCATGGTGAGGAAGGGGTCGGTGTCGATCAAATCGGCCAGCATGCTGGCGTTGACATCCTCCTCTTTGGCGCGCAAGTCTTCCAGCGCTCTGGAAGTTTCTTCCAGTACGGGGATTTCAGTTTGCAGAAAAAACCGGGTCCAGGCAGCCAAGTCCTTGAGCGGCTCCAGCAAATAGGCCACTGGTTGCGGTGGCGCGGGGGGCGCGGTGGGTGCGGTGGGTGCGGGCGATTCGTCCATGGATTTTGGGAGATTGGTATGGGCGAAAGTATGTTCTGGCGCACTGTACAGGTCAACCGGACAAAAAGGCAAAAAAGACCCGGCTAAAAACCTCTTTTGAAGTTTTCAGCGGGTCTTTGCGCCATCCAAGCGTGATTGATTCTGTCGTAAATGCCTGCCTGCGTGGGCCAGGCACGCCAAGCGGGCAAAGGTGAACTATCTGAATCGCAACACGTAGCTCAGCGCGATGGCGTGCACCGAGTAGTTCGGGCTTTGCTCATAGCTGGGCAGCAATTGCGTCAAACCACCGGCCTGCATGCCGTCATATGCCCAGTCCTGGGAATAGAGATAGCTATAGGCGTAGCCAAAGCGCAACGTGCGCATCTTGTCGACGGCGTAATCAGCCATCACACGCAAGTCGAAGGTCTTGGTGGTGACCTTGGGCAGAGACACGGCAGGGATATAGAAGGCCGCGATGGTACCGGCGGGCGCACCGGTCACGGCCAGCGGATTGTTCACATAGTTGCCGCCACCAAAAGCGGTGTCGGTAACGGCATGCGTCACACTGACATCGCCTTTGAGCTGCAGTTTCCCGGCCAGCAATCCCTTGGCGCTAAAGGCTACACCCAGCGTGTCAATCTGGTCATGCAAATCCGCCGTCCAGTTGTTGCATGGGTCTGTCTTGTTGTTCAAGTTGCGCGTTGCAATGGTGGAGTAGCAGCCGCCCGAAATGGCGGTGAAGGTATTGACCGTGGTGGCATTGCTGTTGGCGGTGTAAGTGTTGCCCGCGCTCTTGGTGTGCTGGTCTTCCAGGGTGTAGAAGGCGCCGACACTCAAATCCTCGCTGGCCTGGTAATTGGCGTCCAGGTTCAGCGACCAGCCGCTGGCTTCTTTCAAGCCATAGACTGAATTGGCGTAATCGTCCTTGTGCAGCTTGACGCCCGCCTGCACGCCCCACTCCTCATTGGCCTGCCAGTTGACGCCGGCCTTGACCTTGTCCTGGTTGCGGTCCGCCATGTTGTATTGGCGCAGGCCTGGCAACTCGCTGATGCGGTTTTCATTGGCGTAGAGCGCGTTGGACATCGCGTTGTTGTTGGGGAAGAAAAAGGCCAGTGCCGAGCCGGCTGCCGCTACCGGATTGAAGCCCGAATTCGGCCCCCAACCATTCAGGCCATTGGCCACCATCGTGCCGTAAGCCGTGGCACCGCCTGGCGCACCGGTCGGGCTGACATTGGCATAGGGGACAAACGATAGGAAGGCGTTTTCGTTGTAATTTTTGACGGTTCGGCCAGCGCGCTCGTAGCCAATGCGGCCACTCAGGTTGTCGACAACACTGTTGCGGTATTCCAGGCGCAGGATGTTTTCTTCCGTGTTTGCGGCTTCCACGCAGCTGATCCAGGAGCCCTCGCACCAGCGGTCCGTACCCTGGTATTCATAGCCGGCCTTGACAGATTGGCCCTTGGCCAGACGGTAATCCGCATCCAGACCGAGCTTGTTCACGCGCTTACTGTAAGGCGTGTTGGCGTTGGCGTTTTGCGCCACCACGGCAGCGCTATGAACCGGGCTCAACTGCGCTACCGCCTGGTTTGCATCGGAAAACTGGAAGGTGTTCACCGGGGTGTGGTTTTCCCGTGCGTCGTATTTGTAGCTGGCCCCAACCTGCAAGTCCGGCGTGGCACGACCGGTCAATTTCAGGCTCAAGGTCTTGCTGTCGACCACCGCATTGGCTGTGGAAACCGGCACCACCGGCGTGGTGGCATCGCTCAGCAGATGCTCATTTTGTGTGCTGCGCCCCAGCGCGGCATCCAGCACCAGCCGCGTGCTGCGCGAGAAGTCGTAGCCACCGGTGAAGTTCAACTGGTGAAAGTCGTTACTCGGCGCGCTGCTAATCGTGTTGATGTTAGGCACCGTGAGCTTGCCCCAGTTCTGCCAGGTCATGCCATCGACCTTGTTGCTAAAAAAGGAGCCGTAGTACCCCATCTGCATAAAGCTGTGCTCGCCGGTGTAGTGCATAGCCACGTCCACCTGCTCGGTACTTTGGTCAATCAGATCCGGAATGATATTGGTGATGTCGCTGCCGGTTTGCCGCGACGATGCACCCATGGGCTTCTGGCCATTTTTGTCCTCATGGCGAAAATTGGTTTTGAGCTCCCAGCGGGGATCG
>CANFNO010000522.1 GCA_947447845.1 Burkholderiales bacterium
ATGTTGGCGGATTCGCCATAGGGTGCCAGCCAGGGTGTGAAGATCGAAATGAAGACAAAAATGGAGACGACGGTCAGGCCGAACCAGGCAGACAGTGTGGGTTTGTTACCAAAGATTTTCATGGGGTGTGTCCTTGTACTTGCGCGTCAGTGGCTTAGCGCTTATGGCGCAAACGGGGGTTGACCAGAATCACCAGAACATCAGCCACGGTATTCAGCGTGACAAACACCATGGCGAAAACCAGTCCGCAGGCCTGGATCACCGGCACATCGCGTTTGGACACGGCGTCCACCATCAACTGGCCCAGACCGGGGTAGACAAACACCGCTTCGATCACCACCACGCCCACCACCAGGTAGGCCAGGTTCAAGGCCACCACGGTGATGATGGGGGCGGCAGCATTGGGCAGCGCGTGACGCACGATGACGCGGCGGCGCTTGGCGCCTTTCAGGAAGGCCATTTCAATATAAGGCGTGGACATCACAGAGAGCACCGAACTGCGCGTCATGCGCAACATATGGGCTGCCACCAACAGCGTCAGCGTAATGGCGGGTAGGGTGGTCTGGTAGACACGTTCAGAAAAGGGCATGCCCTTGAACACGGTGGAGAGAGAGGGGAACCAGTCCACATCGACAGCCAGGAAGATGATCAGCAAATAGGCAATAAAGAACTCCGGTAGCGAGATGGCAGTCAGCGTGACGATATTGGCCAGTTTGTCAGACCATTTGCCCTCATTGATCGCGGACAAAATGCCCAGGCCCACCGCCACCGGAATGGCAATCAAGGCCGCATAACCGGCCAGGAACAAGGTGTTGCCAAGGCGCGGCATGATTTCATCGACGATCACGCGTTTGTTGGTCAAAGCCACACCCAGGTCGCCATGCAGTGCACCGGCGAGCCAGTTGAAGTAGCGCAGGTAGGCCGGCACATCCAGCCCCAATTCCTTGCGGAAGATGACCAGTGCTTCGGGAGTGGCTCCCTGACCCAACACCGCAGAGGCGACGTCGCCCGGCAGGATCTGGGTGCAGACAAAAATTAATATGGAGACTGCAAACAGGGTTAGCACCCCTAACAGGAGCCGATTTAATATCAATTTCGTCATGGCATATTTTTGTAAGTGGAGTGATAAAACTGACGGCATTCGCTTCCAAAAGCTTCCAGCGTCAGCACCCGGGCACACATTAAAAAAAGCGGGAAAGGCCAATGGCCCGCCCGCTTTATTTGCATTTCAGCTGCCTTGCCAGATCCTACGCAATTTTTAGACCCGGGCAAACTTTTTGGTCGCCTGGAGATAAAAAAGCGTCGGACCTCGGCGCTGGCCTAATTAGGCAAACCAGCCTTTTTCAGCGATGCGGTCATCAGCCATATCGTAACGACCAGAGATCGTCAAACCTTGCAGCTTGGTGGTGCATGCGTCCAGGTAGTCCTGCACCGCAAAGCACACCATGCCGGAGTTTTCAGCGATCAGTGACTGGCAACGGGCGTACATGTCGCCACGCTTCTTCTGGTCCATTTCGACGCGGGCGGCGACCAGCAACTTGCTGAACTCTTCGTTCTGGAAGTGGGTGTCATTCCAGGGGTTTTTGAGGCCACCAAAGAAGGTGCTGGTGAGTTGGTTGTCAATGGTGGGGCGGTTGCCCCAGTACACCGCGCAGAAAGGTTGCTTCAACCACACGTTGTCCCAGTAGCCGTCGCCGGAGACGCGCTTCAGATCCATGTTGATGCCAGCCTTGGCCAGCGATTCCTGATAAATCTGTCCCGAGTCGGTAGCGCCGGAGAAGGCACCTTCAGACACTTGCAATTCGACGCCCGAAGTGATGCCGGATTTCTTGAAGTGGAACTTGGCCTTGTCCGGATCGTAAGCAATTTGCTTTTGCTTGGTGTCGTAGTACTTCATCTTGGTGCCGACGGTATGGTCGTTACCAATGGATGCGTAGCCGGAGAACACGTTTTCCACAATCTTCTTGCGATCAATGCCGTACTTCAGGGACAGCATCAGGTCCTTGTTGTTGTACGGAGCCTGGTCTGACAGGGCCACAAAGGCGAAGCGGTTGCCCATGCCAGGGGTGCGAGAAATGCGCAGCTTGTTGTTCTTGGCCAGCAGACCGGCGGTCTTGGGATCGACACGGTTGATGACGTCGACCTGGCCGGTGACCAACGCTTGCGTGCGTGCGGCGGCGTCGCCGATGTAGCGCAATTCCACGCGGTCGAAATTGCCGCGGTTGGGTTTCCAGTAGTTGCCGGGCTTGCGCTTGAAAGTGGCGCGCACGCCGGGCTGGAACTCTTCCAGTGTGAAGGCGCCGGTGCCATCGGGCTTAGAGAAATCGGTGGTGCCAGCGGGCACGACGATGATGTGGTAGTCGGACAGATTGAACGGCAAGTCGAGGTTGCCGTTGCTCATCAGGATCTGGACCTGGTTGGCGTTGATCTTCTTGATGTCAGAAATGTCGGCCATCAGCGACTTGGCGGGGGACTTGGTCTCGCCGCGGTGCAGATTGATGGAATAGATGACGTCATCTGCGTCCAGCGTTTTGCCGGAAGTAAAGGTAATGCCCTTGCGGATGTTGAAGATCCAGTCTGTCGCGCCGGGCTTGACTTCCCAGCTCTCGAACAATTCGCCGGTCGCGTCGCCGTTGTCGGCCACTTCCACCAGATTGTTCCAGAGCATCAGGCTCATGGAGATGGGGATGGAGTCAGCGTAGGTGCGTGGGTCCAGGCTGTCGGAGGGCGAGCCGCCTTCCATGCCGATGCGCAATGTGCCGCCCTTTTTCGGTGCGTCTGCTGCCATTGCCGGCAGGGAGCCGAAGGCCGCGCTCAAGCCGACTGCGGATGCGCCGACAAGCATTTGACGGCGGTCCAGAATGATGCCGGATTCCGTTTTATTTTCGATCGTTGCCATATTTGAAGATCTCCAATCAATTCAAGTAAAGATTTCCGATGCAAGCATCGGGGTTGATACACGCACTGGAAAATTCGGGAGTAATTCGCTTACCCTCCAGCGCAATAGTATTGCAATTAGCCAAGCAATATTCGTACACGTTATCCCTTAGCGATGTCTTTTTTTCAGTCGCACAGGGGCAATTACTCAGATTGAATATTTGCCTCTTTGTCGCGCGATCGCTTGATAAAGTCGCATCTGATGTGTGGTTATTCAACTGCTCTGCTAAGCCTTTGTTTTACAGGCATTTCCGGCCGCTTCAAAGCAATTTGCGACGTACATGCTGGTCCCAATTTTTGCTCCACACCAGCACCTCGTTTTCGTAGGCCTCGAGTCTTCCGGTCACATGCCAATGGGTCTTGCTGCACGTCAAAGTTGACCAGGTTTCGGTGCGCACTTTCCAGTCACCCCGCTG
>CANFNO010000523.1 GCA_947447845.1 Burkholderiales bacterium
GGCCGATGAAGGCGGTGCCGCTGTACTTTTGCGAATAATCCTTGGCGCTGGACCAGGCATCACCCGTTTCGGCCACAAAGCCGACAAAAGTGGGCTGGTGAAGAATCCCGCCGGCCGACAGGCGGTACATATAAGTCGCCTGCGCATGCACCAGGCGATCGCCAATCAACTGGCCCATCTGGTACGCCCCCATGGACTGAAAGCCACCCAGGTAGAGCGGAGCCAGTGAAGTAAGCCCGCCGCAGTTCACGCAGTCAAACAGATGATCGGCGCCCAGGTTCAGCCCGAGATTGATCACGTGCGCGCCCCAGCTTTGGGCCCACAAGGCGTTGCCCCGGAAACTGGTGTATTGGCCAGTGCCCGTCACGCCTTGGGCACCCTCCACATTCAGGTAATAGCCACGCGTCGGGAAGGCCGGCGAGTCCAGCAGATCGGCTGTGAACTGCGCATTGATGCCGGTAAATTCCCATTGACCATCTTGCAGCGCATAGGTCACGACGTTGCCCGTATCTTGCTGGTAGCCGATGATTTTTGCCGTGTCTATGGTCACACGGGTCATGTTGGTGACCAGACCAACATTCGCTGTGGCCTTGTTGCTCAGGTCGTAAGACAGGTTGAGCCCCATTTCCTGGCGGCGCAAAGTGGCCGTGGCCATTCTTTGCGCCAGAGTCACATCCGGTCGGTAGATCGGCAATTCGCTGCTGTCCAGGGCCACGTGGGCATTGACGCCCCAACGCTCGGACAGCGGCTGGTAGACCCGCAATGCCAGCTCACTTTGTGAACCAACACGCAGATCGGCTTGCAGCTCCAGCCCTTCCGGGGTCAGCCAGGGTCTGCGATAGCCCACGCCAAGCGAGAACTGGTTGGTCCCGCTGCTTTCGCTGAAAAAGCCCAGGCTGGTTTTGAGAAAGTTTGGACCGTAAGTCTTTTCATTCACCTCCACGACGAGGTCATAGCGGTCATCGTCCGTTTTGACGAGTTGGTAGTTGAGGCGCTCGAAATTGCCACTGGCATACAGGTCGTCAAGCTTCTGGCTCAACTCAGAAGGTTTGTAAGGCTTGCCCACCAAAGACTGCAAATCCCGCTCGATAAAAGTGGTTGCGACGTCCCGTGCCCCCTGAGTGCGAATGCGGGCGATGGTGATAGCGTGCGCTGTGAAATTCGGCGCAGGCGGGGTCATGTCGGCTGGTCGTAGCGCTGCAAGTTGTGCCAACAATTTGAAACGATTGTCCTGCGCTGCCACCGCCTCTTCGCCCACCTTGACGATGGCGGCTTGCTGGTCAAAGCTGCCAAAGCCGAAGTCCTGCAATTGCGGACGAACCAGAATGTCCTGCGGGCGCAGCAGCGCAATGTTGCGCCGCTCGTTTTGCCGCATGAGGATGTCCAGCATGCGGTTGGCCACGGTCAAGGCGTTGCCGGCATCTACCACTTCACCGATCTTGTCGGTATCGCCCAGGTAAGACGCCACGATCACGTCAGCCCCTTCGCGCAAGGCAACCTCCACCGGAAGGTTGGCTACCAGGCCACCGTCCACATAGGTTTCACCCTCGATTTCCACCGGTGCAAATACGCCCGGCGCGGCCATGCTGGCGCGCACCACCAGAGCCAGATTGCCGTGGTCAAACGCCACCAGTTCGCCATCGCGGTAACGGGTGGCCACGGCTCTGAACGGAATTTTGAGTTGGTCGAAATTGCTGCCGGGTGCGACGTTGGCGGTCAGCTCTTGCATCAGGGTCAAAAAGCGTTGGCCGTCGCTTACGCCCCGCGCGAACGTGAGCTGCCCGTTTTTGACACCCAGCTCCAGCTCCACCGGGTAGCGTTGCTGGTATTCGCGCGTGCGGTGCGGCAATTCGGTGCGGTCCAACTGGTCCAGCCCGACCCGACCCGGATCCAGCCTGCTAATGACCTCTTCGATGCGCTGCGTGGACATGCCGCTGGCGTACAGGCTTCCAATCACGGCACCCATGCTGGTGCCAATAATCTTGGAAATCTGGATGTGGTCTTGTTCCAGTCGCCGCAGCAACGCCAAGTGTGCAAAGCCTTTGGCTCCGCCACCGGCCAGTACCACCGTTATGCGCGGTGTGCCATTGAATTCGACAACTTGTGCGACGGCACGCGGTAGCGCGCTGCTGATCAGCAGCGTGCCAAGGGCCAAGGAAATGAGGGTGTGGGTGAGGCGGTTCAAGCCGCTGACTTTATCAGGCGTCAGCGAGGTCAGTGATGGGCACGCAGCTGCAGAACAGGTTGCGGTCGCCATACACATTGTCCACCCGGCCCACCGTTGGCCAGTACTTCACCGCCTTGAGCGACGCGAGTGGGAAGGCCCCCAATTCGCGCGCATAAGGGCGGTTCCAAGTCTTGTCCACCACACAGGCAGCGGTGTGCGGCGCGTGCTTGAGCGGGTTGTTGTCCTGTGGCCAGGCACCGCTTTCCACCTGGGCAATTTCTGCGCGGATGGCCAGCATGGCGTGAATGAATCGGTCCAACTCGGCCAAGGTTTCGCTCTCGGTGGGCTCCACCATCAGGGTGTTGGGTACGGGGAAGGAGAGGGTGGGGGCGTGAAAGCCATAGTCCATCAGGCGTTTGGCCACGTCCTCGGCCATGACGCCGCAGGTTTCCTTGAAGTGGCGCAAATCCAGAATGCACTCGTGCGCCACATGGCCGCGCTTGCCTTCTTCAGCGATGCTGGAGTACAGCGTGGGGTAGGCATCTGATAGACGGGCACTGATGTAGTTGGCGGCCAGGATGGCGGCTTCGGTGGCGTGCTTCAGGCCGTCAGATCCCATCATGCGGATGTACATCCAACTGATGGGCAGTACGGCAGCATTGCCTAGAGGGGCCGCAGAGATGGCGCCGACGCCTTTGCTGGTAATGCCAGCGGCACCATGACCCGGCAGGAAAGGCACCAGGTCCTCCACCACGCAAACGGGGCCGACACCGGGGCCGCCACCGCCGTGGGGAATGCAGAAAGTTTTATGAAGGTTCAGGTGGCTGACGTCGCCGCCAAATTCACCGGGTGCGGCGGTGCCGACCAAGGCATTCATGTTCGCGCCGTCCACATAGACGCGGCCACCGTGTTGATGCACCAGAGCGCAGAGTTCTTTCACTTGGACCTCGAACACGCCGTGGGTGCTGGGGTAGGTGATCATCACCGCCGCCAGATTGGCGCTGTGCTGTTCGCACTTGGCTTGCAGGTCGGCCATGTCCACGTTGCCATGGGCATCGCAGGCGGTGACCACCACGCTCATGCCAGCCATGGTGGCGCTGGCGGGGTTGGTGCCGTGGGCGCTGCTGGGGATCAGGCAGATGTTGCGCTTGCTGTCGCCGCGCGAGGCATGCCACGCGCGAATGAC
>CANFNO010000524.1 GCA_947447845.1 Burkholderiales bacterium
GCGCCTGCAAGTGGCCCAGGGGCTGCCATTCGGTGGAAATATCAGCGAATACGGCCAAAATCGGCTGCAATTGACGCGGGCGTTTCATCAGGCGAGACATATTCGCTTATGACCGATTCTTAAACTGAGTTTTGGACATGATCCTTAGATATTACGTGAGACAAAATCCGGATTGCACTTGGCTTCAAAACATATTGACAAATCATGGCGCCGCAGTCCTTGTTTTGATTCTATGCCATGGGTATCGATTGGCATCCAGGCGCTCCATTGAAGGTTAATTATTGGAATATTTGGCGACGAGATTTCCGGTATTGCGCAATCCCCACAGTCCGTAAAAACCAAACATTCCCTGATGGCAGATCGGGTGTCCGTCCGTCAGCCCCATTTGCCACTGCCAAAGAGTTGAACCGCCAATAATGGCCGTTAGTGAGGTAAAGCAGGCGAGTCAAAAAGCCGATGTCGGCGAGCGTGGGCCAGAGCACGGATACCCGGTCTGCCAGCCAGCCCACCCACAGGCATGAAATTTCACGCCGTCAGGCGTGAAACTCAGCAATTCAAGGACGGCAGCCGAACTGGCCCTTCTTGGCGTTCTCGAAGTAAGTCAGATCACCTGGGCACATGGGCTTGGGATCTGGCAAAGCAGTTTTAGCTTTGGCCATACAGGTGAAAGCGCCCGTCTTGGCATTGACCTTGCCAGACAGCTTCCAGGGTGCCGTGCACACACCTGCTGCCGGTGTCGCTGTCATTGCAGGCTTGACGGCAGGCATCACAGCAGCAGCGGCAGGGGCTGCGGCCTTTGCACCTTCTGTCACCGTGACAGTCGCGAACTTGTCGCCACCGCCGCAGTTCGGGTGCGACTCCACGTTGCGCCCACCCATGCTGATGGTGTACGTGCCTGGCTTGTCATATACGTGGGTGGTGACCATCGGGCCGGCGTGGCCAGGATCGCTGTAGCCGTCGGCGGACTTGCCGTCGCCATAGAACACTGCAAAGCCGCAGTAATTGCCGCTGATCACATCCACCTTGGCGGTCACCGTAACTGGCTCGCCAGTTTTCACCGTAGCAGGGCTGGCAGTGACACCGCCGATCAATTGTGCGTGGGCTGTTACACATAAGCTCGCGGCCAAAACAGCGGCGGAAATACAGGAAATCAAACGCATAGGGATACCTCCAAAAGCGCGGCGACGGTTATAAAAATTGAAAATGTGCCGCCACAGCCGGATTTTGCACTACGGAAGTGGATTTTCAAGCGCTGATTCCAATGCATCCAAAAACATTGCCGGTACGTCAAAGCCAGTCTGGTCCGTGATTTCCTGAAAACAGGTCGGGCTGGTGACGTTGATTTCGGTGAGGCTGTCGCCAATCACGTCCAAGCCCACCAGCAGCAAACCACGGGCGGCCAGGATAGGGCCCAAGGCTTCGGCAATCGCGCGATCAGTCTCCGTTAGCGGTTGGGCCACGCCCTTGCCACCGGCAGCCAGATTGCCGCGCACCTCGCCACCTTGCGGAATGCGCGCCAGGCAAAACGGCACCGGCTTGCCGCCGATCACCAGCACACGCTTGTCGCCGAACTCTATGGCGGGCAGAAACTTCTGCACCATGATGGTCTGCGTGCCTTCGGCATTCAGCGTCTCGATGATGGCGCCCAGGTTCAGGCCGTCGTCCTTCACGCGGAAGATGCCGGTACCGCCCATGCCGTCCAAGGGCTTCAAGATGATGTCGCGGTGCTCGGCATGGAAGGCGCGCACGGCCTGCGGGTCACGCGTGACCAGCGTCGGGCCGATGTGCTGCGGGAACTCCATGATGGCCAGCTTTTCGGGGTGGTCGCGCAGGGCACGTGGGCTGTTGAATACCTTGGCGCCCTCGCGCTCGGCCTGCTCCAGCAAATGCGTGGCATAGAAAAACTCGCTGTCAAACGGCGGGTCCTTGCGCATGATGATGGCGTCGAAAGTATGCAGCGCCAGCGTCCCGGTGGCGGTGACCTCAAACCAATTCTCGGCATGGCCCGTGAGGCGGATGCTTTGCACCAGTGCCTGCACCACACCGCCACGTTGCCACACCAGATGCTGCGGCTCGCAAGCGGCAACCGTGTGGCCACGGCGCTGTGCCTCGCGCATCATGGAGAAGGTGGTGTCCTTGTAAATTTTGAAAGAGGCCAGCGGATCGGCAACGAAAAGAATGTTCATACGGCTTTTGAGTAAATCAGGTTCAGACGGTTTGCGGTTTGTGCCAGTGCTGCACAGCCAGCGCCAATGCGCCAGCCACCACACCCCAGAAAGCCGAGCCTACACCGGCCACAGTAACCCCGCTGAGCGTCACCAGAAAGGTGATGATGGCGGCTTCGCGGTCCATCTCTTTGTCCAGCGCCACGCGCAGGCCACCGGCGATGCTGCCCAAGAGCGCCAGCCCGGCAATCGCCGCCACAAGCTCCTTGGGGAAGGCGGTCAGCACGCCGATGATGGTGGCGCCAAACAGGCCGACCAACACGTACAAACCACCGCAAGACACGGCGGCGGTGTAACGGCGCTTGGGGTCCGCATGGGCTTCCGGACCCATGCAAATGGCAGCGGTGATGGCGCTCAGGTTGAGGGAGAACGCCCCAAACGGCGCCAGCACCAGAGTGCACAAACCGGTCAGCGTGATGGTCGCGGAAATGGGGATGCCTGCGTCGCCGCCATTGGCACGCTCGTCGCCATAGCCTGCAGCCTTTATGGCGGCCACGCCCGGCAAGTTTTGCGAGGCCATGGTGACGATAAAAAGCGGCAGGGCCAGGCTGACAAAGGCAGAGACGGAGAAGGCCGGCGTCACCCACACTGGCAACGTCAAACTGTATTGGATCTCGGTCTTTAGGAAACCATGGTTTAGCGCCACGAACACTATTGCAAGCAACAGCGTGAGCGGCACGGCATAGCGCGGCAAAAAGCGCTTGCCTGCCAGGTAGGTGATGAGCATCAGCACCACCAGTGGCAAGGCAGTTTGCGCAGCGGTGAAAGCCGATAGGCCGAAGCGTGCCAGCACACCGGCCAGCAAGGCAGAGGCAATCGCTGCGGGGATGCGGTCCATCAGGCGCTCGAACCAGCCGGTGGCACCCACCAGAACGATCAGCGCGGCGCACATCATGAAGGCACCCACGGCATCGTGCATGGTGAATCCACCCGCCAATCCGGCGCTGGCCAACACGGCAGCACCGGGCGTGCTCCAGGCGACCATCACCGGTTTCTTGAGCCACAGCGAGGGCACTAAGGTGCACAAGCCCATGCCCAGACCAATTGCCCACATCCATGAAGCCATCACTTCGGGCGTGGCGCCAAAAGCCTGTGCTGCCTGAAACACGATGGCAATCGA
>CANFNO010000525.1 GCA_947447845.1 Burkholderiales bacterium
AAGACCGCGCTGAACTCAGTCAGCGCGGCACAGAACGAGGCCACCCGCCTGCAGCAGGAAGTGCAGATGGAGAACCCCAAGGTCAGCCTGGAAGAAACCATGGTGGCGATTCAGAAGGCACAGATTGGCTTTACCGCCACGCTGCACGTCAGGAATCGCATGGTTCAGGCTTACACTGACATTATGAATATGCAGGTGTGAACATGAAAGCAGTGATCTTGGCCGGTGGATTGGGAACGCGGATTTCAGAGGAGACCCACCTCAAGCCCAAGCCGATGATTGAAATCGGCGGGATGCCGATTTTGTGGCACATCATGAAGATCTATTCCCACCACGGAATCAACGACTTCATCATTTGCTGTGGCTACAAGGGCTACATCATCAAAGAGTATTTCGCCAACTACTTCCTGCACATGTCGGACATCACGTTCGACTTGACGACCAACAGCATGAAGGTGCACCAACTCAAGGCCGAGCCGTGGAAAGTGACCCTGGTGGACACCGGCGTGGAAACCATGACGGGCGGACGCCTCAAGCGCGTGGCCCCTTATATCGATGACCACGAGCCCTTCTGCTTTACCTACGGTGATGGTGTGGCCGATATCGATATTTCAAAGTCGATTGCCTTTCATAAGGCCCATGGCAAGCGTGCAACCTTAAGTGCCACCTATCCAGCCGGTCGTTTTGGCGCGCTGGCAATCTCTCAGGGCATGGTGAGTTCATTCAAAGAAAAGCCCAGGGGCGATGGCGATTTGATCAATGGCGGATTTTTTGTGCTGTCACCCGATGTCCTCAAGCTGATTGATGACGACCAGACCACGTGGGAGCGTGGTCCCCTGGAAACGCTGGCTGAGACTGGCCAGCTTGCGGCCTATGAACACACGGGCTTCTGGCAGCCGATGGACACCTTGCGCGACAAGGTCTACCTTGAGGAGTTGTGGAACACCGGCAAGGCGCCCTGGAAGGTCTGGGCATGAACCCTGCGTTCTGGGCGGGCAAACGTGTCCTGCTCACAGGACACACCGGCTTCAAGGGCAGTTGGATGTCGCTCTGGCTGCAGTCCATGGGTGCGCAACTGGTGGGCTATGCACTGCCCCCACCCACCCAACCCAGTCTTTTTGAGATCGCCGCAGTCGCGCAAGGCATGACCAGCGTGCTGGGCGACATTCGCGACCTGGCAAATCTCCAGGCGGTTCTGTCCGAGCACAGGCCGGAGATCGTGATTCATATGGCGGCCCAGGCGCTTGTGCGCCAGTCGTACCAGAATCCAGTGGACACCTACTCTGTCAACGTGATGGGCACGGTGCACCTGCTCGAAGCCGTGCGCCAGACACCAGGCGTGAAGGCGGTGGTCAACATCACCACCGACAAGTGCTACGAGAACCGCGAGTGGGTCTGGGGCTATCGCGAGAACGAACCGATGGGCGGCTACGACCCCTACAGCAACAGCAAGGGCTGCGCCGAACTGGTGAGCGCGGCCTACCGGTCCTCTTTCTTCAACGCAAAAGACTATGCGCAGCACGGTGTTGCGATGGCCACGGTGCGCGCAGGCAATGTGATTGGCGGCGGTGACTGGGCAGCAGACCGCCTACTACCCGATATCCTTGCGGCCTTTGAGCAAGGCAGGCCCGCCACCATCCGCAATCCCAACGCCATCCGCCCCTGGCAGCATGTGCTGGAGCCCTTGCGGGGCTACCTCACACTGGCCGAGCGCCTGGTCGCGCACGGCCCGGACTTTGCCGAAGGCTGGAACTTCGGGCCCAACGATGAAGATGCCAAACCGGTGGGCTGGATCGTCGAGCAGATGGCTGGTCTGTGGGGAAACAATGCCCAATGGCAGACGGACAGTGGCGAGCATCCCCATGAGGCGCACTTTCTCAAACTCGATATTTCCAAGGCCCGCAGCCGCCTGAACTGGCACCCCGTTCTGCGTTTGCCCGAGGCCCTCAAGCTGATCGTCGACTGGTCGAAACAGCGCCACGCAGGCGCCGACATGCGGGCGCACACCTTGGCCCAGATACACCACTACCAACAATCGATTCAAAGTTGAACCCGTCAATGGAAAACACAAAGACCCTGGCCCTGCGCGCGCAAATTGCCCAACTGGTGGACGAGTACGCAGCCATCGCCCTTGCGCCCCAGCCCTTCCTGCCCGGAGCCTCGGCCGTGCCGCCTTCCGGCAAGGTCATTGGCGCGCAGGAACTCAAAAACATGGTGGAGGCTTCGCTCGATGGCTGGCTCACCACGGGTCGCTTCAACACCGAGTTCGAGAAGAAGCTGGCAGCCTTCATTGGCGTCAAACACCTGATTACGGTGAACTCAGGCTCTTCGGCCAATCTGGTGGCCTTTAGCACCCTGACCTCGCCCAAGCTGGGCGCACGAGCCATTCAAAAGGGCGATGAAGTGATTGGCGTGGCAGCAGGTTTTCCCACCACGGTCAACCCCATTTTGCAGTTTGGTGCGGTTCCAGTTTTTGTGGACGTGGACGCGCTGACCCACAACATCGATGCGTCCAAGATTGAGGCCGCGATTGGCCCCAAGACCAAGGCCATCATGCTGGCGCACAGCCTGGGCAACCCCTTCAATCTGGATGTGGTCACCGCCCTGTGCAAAAAGTACAACTTGTGGCTGGTGGAAGACTGCTGCGACGCGCTGGGTACCACGTACCGCGGCCAGATGGTGGGCACCTTTGGTGACATTGCCACCCTGAGCTTCTACCCGGCCCACCACATCACCATGGGTGAAGGCGGTGCCGTGTTCACCAACCACGACGAGCTCAAGACGATTGCCGAGAGCTTTCGCGACTGGGGCCGTGACTGC
This sequence comes from Burkholderiales bacterium, assembly GCA_947447845.1. The sequence goes on from CANFNO010000525.1 coordinate 2,821, forward strand.
TATTGCATGCCCGGCAAAGACAACACCTGCGGCAAACGCTTTTGCCAGCAATTGGGCGACCTGCCCTACGGTTACGACCACAAATACACCTATAGCCACCTGGGCTACAACCTCAAGATCACCGACATGCAAGCCGCCTGCGGGTTGGCGCAACTGGAGAAAGCGCCCCAGTTCATCCAGGCGCGCAAGGACAACTTTGCCTTTCTGAAGGAGCGGCTCAAAGCCTGCGAAGAGTTTGTCAATTTGCCCCAGGCGACTGAGCACTCCGACCCGTCATGGTTTGGCTTTCCGATAACGCTCAAAGACAACAGCCCGGTGACCCGGCTGGACTTGCTGACCTATCTGGACCAGAGCAAGGTGGGAACCCGCCTGCTCTTTGCGGGCAACCTGACACGCCAACCCTATATGGTCGGGGCCGAGTACCGGATCAGCGGCGATTTGAAGAACACCGACAACGTGATGAACAACACGTTCTGGATCGGTGTGCAGCCCTCCCTGACTCGGGAGATGCTGGAGTTTGC
>CANFNO010000526.1 GCA_947447845.1 Burkholderiales bacterium
ATTCGGCTTTGCTGGTTGCCGCCATCGCTGGAGCTCCATGGGAGGGTGCAGCGGTTATGGCCTTGTTTGCACTGGGTACTGGTGTCACCATGAGCGCGGCACCGTGGCTCTGGCTCATGCTGCGGGGCAATGACGTAGCGGTGGGCGGCAGTGGCGCATGGGGCGTGCGCCTAGCGGGTCTGGCCTTAGCTGGTAGCTCAGGGTGGGCGTTGTGGATGGGCTTAGTTCACAACACTGCGCCCTGGTGTGTTGCGTTGTAATGAAACGTTAATCTTGGCCGTGAATAATCAGTTTTATCAAATAACCTGGCGTTGTGTGTAAACTGATTCGTTCAAGGAGCCGTCGTGAAGCGATTGCGTGATAGTTTTTTTGCCCTGCTCGGAAAGGAAGAGCCCGAAACTACCGATGTGGTTACCGAGCGCGTGCGTCTGGCCATGCTGTTTGCCATGGATGAACACTGTACGCAGGAATACGTCAAACTGGATGTGGCAATTCGCTTTGCTGATGACCTGACAGAACTTTGGTACTTACGCCCCGATCTCATGCATGTCCTTGCGTCTTGCCAGGGAGAATTGACCGCACAACAAGTCCTGCGACGCATCACAAGTCTGTTCAAAGGGCATTTATCAAGCGCCAATGAGTCGCGCTTTGGAGCGCTTCAAACCGCCGCTCGCTGATTTCTTGGTGGGATCTGTGGACATTGGGGAACTAAGACCTCAAATGCTGGACATGGTCTAATTTCGGGTTTTGGTGAAACGCGTTGTTTCGACCAAAGTCCCGAATACTGAACCAACTTACCCGGTGCATGCATTGAAACCCGCTCTCTCCCCGCATCGCCTGAGCGTTGCGCCAATGTTGGATTGGTCCGACCGGCACTGTCGCTATTTGCACCGATTGCTGACTCGTCACGCCCGTCTCTACACAGAAATGGTCACCACCGGGGCCTTGCTGCATGGTGATGTGCCGCGCCATCTCCGCTTTAACGTGGAAGAGCACGCGTTGGCCCTGCAACTCGGTGGCAGCGATCCAGCCGAACTGGCAGCCTGCGCAAAACTCGGGCAAGACTGGGGCTATGACGAGATCAATCTGAATTGCGGTTGCCCGTCCGAACGGGTGCAACGCGGTGCATTTGGTGCTTGTTTGATGAATGAGGCTTCACTGGTGGCTGACTGCGTCAAGGCGATGGTCGACGTGGTTGATGTACCGGTAACCGTCAAACACCGCATCGGCATCGACCAGTCCGAAAGCTATGACTTTGTGCGCGACTTTGTAGGGACGCTGTCAGATGCCGGTTGCGAAGTATTTATTGTTCATGCGCGCAATGCCTGGCTTAAAGGGCTTTCACCAAAAGAGAACAGGGAAGTTCCACCACTTCGTTACGACGTTGTGCATCAATTGAAGAAAGACTTTCCCCAATTAACCATTTCCCTCAACGGCGGGATCACAACCAGTGCGCAGGTCACCGAACAATTGGCGCAAATAGACGGGGTGATGGTAGGTCGCGAGGCCTATCACAACCCTTGGTGGCTGTCAGTCTGGGATGAGGCCTTCTTTGGGGAGCAGGCAAGTCCGCTATCGCGCGAACAGGTGGAAGAGCAGATGGTTTCCTATATGGAGCGTGAAGCTGCAGTGCATGGTACGTCCTGGTACAGCATTGCCCGCCATATGTTGGGTCTACGCCATGGCATGCCCGGCGCGCGCAAATGGCGCCAAGTATGGAGTGACCATCGGCTCAAGGTGCTGCCGGCGCGCGAAGTTTGGAAGTTAGCCAGTCAAATGAGCGTCGGATAGACGCAGCCCTCACCCCAAAAATTAGGCCGCGGCTTCCAGTCCGTTGGCAAAGTGCGCGCGCATGCGCTTGACGGTGGCGGTGGCATCACGCGCGGTGAGGGCGTCCATGATGGCTCTGTGCTCGTGCAGCGACTCATCGATGCGGCCGGTCTTGAGCAAGGAATTGTGGCGGTTGAGCTTCATTACCTTGCGAAGGTCTGCCACCATCTGGTCTCGCCAGCGGTTGTTGGCGATTTCCAGAAGGCGCATATGAAACCGTTCGTTGACTGCAAAGAATGCATCGGCATTCGCGGTGCCGGGTTTTGCCTGTTCTTCAAGTTCCGCGTGAAGCGTCACCAGTTCGGCAAGTTCTACATCCGTCGCTTTGGCAGCAACAACGCCGGCGGCGTCGCTTTCCAATAGGCTGAGCAAGTGGTAGACGTCGGACAGGTCTTGGGCCGACACCTCGGTCACATAGGCGCCGCGCCGGACTTTCATGGTGACCAGCCCTTCAGCCGCGAGCACCTTCAGGGCTTCGCGCAGAGGCGTGCGACTGATGCCGTATTCCTCGGCGATCTTGAGTTCGTCAATCCAACTGCCGGGTTCGAGTTCGCGCTGAAAAATGCGTTGGCGTAACAGCTCTGCAACCTCGACATAGAGGGCGCGGGTCGAAAGGCCGGGGCGGTTTTCTGACATCAGTGCTGACATGGGCGGCATTGTAAGCTGGGTGCCAAATTTTGAATCAATAATTATAAATAATGTAAAATGATTGCCAATCGAAGTCACGCAAATCGCTGCGCAAGCAGTGAGGATGCGTTATTTTCTGACCACAAACCCTGCGCTAGAGAGCCTGCCATGACCGACAAGAAACCCGAATTTCAATCTGCCACTTTGGAAGCATGGAACAAGGCCGCGGCCAAATCCGCTCCCGGCGGCAATGTGGAGGCACTGAACTGGATCACCCCGGATGGCATTGCAGTCAAGCCGTTGTACACCGCAGCCGACACAGCAAACCTGGCTTATGCCGACACATTGCCAGGTTTTGAGCCTTATCTGCGCGGCCCACAGGCCACCATGTATGCCGTGCGCCCCTGGACCATCCGTCAGTATGCTGGTTTTTCCACGGCCGAAGAGTCCAACGCCTTCTACCGCAAGGCGCTGGCTGCAGGCGGGCAGGGCGTGTCGGTGGCTTTCGACTTGGCTACCCACCGCGGCTATGACTCTGACCATCCCCGTGTGACGGGCGACGTTGGCAAGGCTGGTGTGGCGATTGATTCCGTCGAAGACATGAAGATCCTGTTTGACCAGATACCGCTGGACAAGGTCTCGGTCTCCATGACCATGAACGGCGCCGTGTTGCCTGTGCTGGCCGGTTATGTGGTGGCGGCAGAAGAGCAGGGTGTCAGCCAGGACAAACTTTCCGGAACCATTCAGAACGATATTCTGAAAGAGTTCATGGTGCGCAACACCTACATCTACCCGCCTGCACCGAGCATGCGCATCATCGGCGACATCATTGGTTACACCGCCAGGAACATGCCGAAGTTCAACTCGATTTCCATCTCGGG
>CANFNO010000527.1 GCA_947447845.1 Burkholderiales bacterium
AACCGCGCCGTCGGTCTGGTAATGAGCGTATTTGTATTGTTCTCGCTATGCAGTACCGCGCTCATGGCGAACCTAAGCGACCGCATCGGCCGCCGTCCGATCTACCTGTTTAGCGTCTCCGTATTTGCCATAGGCTCGCTCCTGATTGCGCTGTCGCCTAGTTTCTGGATGGTGATTGCCAGCCGGGCTATCCAGGGCATTGGTGCGGGTGGCATCACGCCCACGGCCAGCGCGGTGGTGGGTGACATGTTCAAACCCGAGCAGCGCGGCAAGATGCTGGGCCTGATTGGTGCCACGTACGGCATGGCTTTTGTTCTGGGCCCACCATTGGCCTCGGGCCTGATGGTGGTCTTGAGTTGGCATTGGATCTTTTTGCTGAACCTGCCGATTGCCGCCGTCATTTTGTACATGGGCGCCAAGGTATTGCCGCACGCACGCGCCAGTGGCCCGCAGCCACGGCTGGACCTGAGCGGCATCCTGCTGACCTTCACCTTGCTCACGGCGCTGGTGCTGGGTATTACCCGGGTGCTGGACCCTCTGCTAGACCCCATTTTGGGCATGGCGCTATGGCCTTGGCTATTACTTCTGGTTGCCGTGCTTTTGGCCGCGCTCGTGATGGTCGAAAGCCGCACACAGTCACCGCTGATTCCCATCTATCTATTCAAAAACCGGCAACTGTCCACCACTTATCTACTGGCAGTGGGTGCGGGTTACGGCATGGGTAGCGTGATCTTTCTGACCTCGATTGCCACGCACGCCTACGGCATCACCACCAAGAACGCCGGCTTTGTCTTATTGCCTTTGGTGATCTGCTCGATGTTGGGTTCCGGCGTTGGCGGGCGCCTGCTCAATCGCCTAGGGGCACGCAGCATGGTCCTGATGGGCTTTGCCATGCTGTCGCTAGGCTACGGCCTGTCGGCCATCACAAGCCAGGGCTTGTGGCTGTTTTTAGTGGGTTCGGTTCCTGTGGGGCTGGGGGTTGGCATTGTGGTGGGAGGCGCGCTGCGCTCTATCGCGATTGATGAAGCGCCTTTGGCTGTGCGCGCTGCGGCACAAGGTCTGATCAACATTTGCACCGCGATTGGGACCCTGGTATCTGCTGCGTCCATTAGCGCCATCGCAGATTTAGTTGGTGGCGGCACCGAAGGGTTCAGCAAAGCCTATAGCTTGGTTGCCGTTTTGATGCTGGCAATGATGTTGCTGGCACTGGGCTTGCGCAAGAAGGCCAAAACAGCCTTGCAAACGGCTTAGGGCCTAAGAACTGCAAAGGGTGGTGCGTACGCAAGGTGCGCGACCGCAATGGTTCGCATCGAACCCAAGTCACTATGGCTGCTCGGCTATTTGACTATGCGTCGTTCCTTTTGACGTCAAGTACCCGGCATGGCTGATACCAATTAGCGACAGCATGCTTTGGTCCAAGTTTGGAAAGGCGATGAAGCCATTCGCGCCTGTCGTCGCAAACAGTCGCCCAAGGGCCGTGCTGTAGGCCAGGGCAATAATGATCGTGAAGAAAAACATTTGTACCTTTGCCATGTCGACATGCGCACCATTTCCGGTTTCATCGCCAGTAAACATGTCACTCCATCGCGCCTGCTTTGGGTCCGTATTCACCAGAATCAAGCCTTTGTGATCAACCATGTCTGAATGGTAGCCCTGGGCGGTTAGCGACTTTTTTGTCGCATCCAGTTCAGACTCCCGTGGGTCCCGCTCCTTCTTTCCACTCATGATCAGCGGCGAACCGACCAAGGAAGTTGTGCTGATACCCATCAAAATCCACAGCTCTGTTGGCACATTGATCTTCAATGCGTCCTCTTGTCCGGCCAGAAGATTCCACAGCGATCCGGTAAAAAATGCCGACAACACAATCACAGTCCAAACGACCAATTGCAATCGCGACAGGCTGATGACGTTTCGGTGGTCGATCAATACCCCACGCCAATGCCCTAGAACGCCGTGGCCGGCAACCGCCATAAAACCTATCACCAGAAGCAGGTTGGACAACCAGCAAAAAAGTGTGCGGCCAGATGCAAGCGACCACCATGCCACCGTTGGCATCAGGAAAAGAATCACAGCAAGTCCCAACGAATGAAACGAGGTCCAGGATTTCTCCATTTTTCACTCCCAAAACTATTTATTTTCAGATACCTACATCAGGCAAAACCAAGCCAACTGCGGGCGGAACCAATCACATCTGTTGTGGAATAAGCGCGTCACCACGCCGATATGCGTCGGTGAAGTGATCCAGACCATTGCTGCCGCCATTGACCAGTCGCCTTGCCGCCATCAAGTTTCCATGCATCAAGGCGTCCTTGATCTGAATTTCTTTATCGCCAATAAACAAGGCCAGTAACTCAGACGCGATGGCCGGGTCAGAGGCCAACGCCGGCTGCGCTTCAAGATCAACCGGGGTCTTAAGACGCGGGCCGTAATGGTGGTAGTTGGACCGCCCCGTCAGCTGCACGAAGCCTCGCCCCTTGTAGGACGCACCGTCGGGCGAACCGGTATTGCCGAGGTCTTCGCGGTTGTCATATAAATCAAACGGACGTCCATTCGGCGAGGTATTAAATCGCGATTGACCTTCCGCAATTGGCAGGAACGACTCGGTCTCAGCGCGAATGGTCGCCAACGCCATCAGCGCCATCGAACGATCCCGAAGTCCCCGTGCATCCAGTGCCATCAACACCGATGGAAGGTGCTTCTTGATGTTGCCAATGGGCGTCATGGGAAACATGCTGCTGACCACTTGAACGGTGACGAACGGCAAGGCGTCTGGCAACTGATCGCTGTCGCCAAGACCGAGGGCTGAGAGTGTTCTGGGGCCGGCAATACCATCGGCCAGCATTCCAGAGCTCTTTTGAAACGCAATCACTGCGGCTTCGGTCCCTGCGCCGAAATTGCCATCAATGGTTCCAGGATTAAAACCATGACTTTTGACTGCTTGTTGCAGTCTCTTCACTTCGTCACCGAGCATGCCAAGTTTTAGAACAGTCATGAAAATTGTCTCCGATCAAGGAGCAAAGCCTAAAACAAATAGTCACATCTGTCGACCTGGATGCCCCAAGCGTGGAACTGACTCGTTCCAATCGAAACCAACTACATGCGCAAACGTTTGGGCGACAGCATTTCCGGCGTAAGTCCGAATGCCGCCAGATGTTCCGGTAAGGCTTGCCCACGCACCAGCGCCGCACACGCTTCGCCCATGGCGGGCGAGGTCATGACGCCATAGCCGCCCTGGCCTGCCAACCAGAAAAAGCCTGGTGCTTGTGGCTCAAAGCCACCGACCAGATCGCCGTCGGCCACAAACGAGCGCAGACCGGCCCAGGTGCGGCTGGGTCTG
>CANFNO010000528.1 GCA_947447845.1 Burkholderiales bacterium
GATGCTGCCACTCATGGCTGACCTCCGGCCCGCCGATTACCACTTTCACATGCGGGCATTGTTCTTTGAGCAGGCGGATGACTGCTGTGGTCTGTGTCACGTTCCAGATATACACGCCAAAGCCCACCACCCGCACCCGCGCTTCGCCCTCTTTGCCCGCTTCGCCAGGCTCGCCCGCTTCATCCAAAGTTTGCAGCAACGCATCCACAATTTGTTGAGCCGGTCGCTGAATCGTGAATTCCTGTAAGCTGGTCATGGCGGCCAAATCGGCACCCCCATGGCGCGCCATATTGGCCATCAGGTAGCGCAAGCCCAGCGAGGCGTGGATGTACTTGGCGTTGAGGGTGGCGAGAACAATACGGGCGGGCATGGTCGTATTATCAAAGCATGGCATCCAAGCACTCACACAAGGGCTCAGCCAAGGCGCAAGCCAAGGAACCAGCCAAGCCTCAACCCAAACCCGACACCAAGGCGCAGCGCAACACCACCGGAGACACCTTCTTCGGTTGGGATGGCGATGTGCTGGTGCTCAACGTGCTGGGCAAACCCTCCGCCAGCAAAGACGCCATTGGCAAACCCAAAGGCACACAACTCAAGATCAGCGTGACCGCTGCGCCCCGCGACGGAAAAGCCACTGACTACATGGTGCGGTTTCTGGCTCCACTGTTTGGCGTGGCTGTGGCGGACATCGAGGTGGTGTTCGGCCAGGAGAATGTGAACAAGCAGTTGCGCATCCGTGCTCCCAAGAAGTTGCCGGCTGTATTCACCGACGCTGCACCGTTGGCCGACTAAGGCGACAATATGGCAGGGCGCCAAGCGTCCAAAAAATTGTTTTGCCCTGCCCCACCCCAAAGCCCATGTTGCGCGCTCACTCCTTTATGAACCGGCTTTTATCCTCCATTACATTGCGCACCGCAATGCGTCTGCTGCTTGCCTTTTTGGCGTTGCACGCCCTGCACACCAGCGCCTTCGCCCAATTCTCGAAGCCTGGCGCTGGCGCGGCAAGTGCCGTCGTGCAGACCCAGCAGGTGCGCGCAGAACTGGTGGCTTTTGCGCCTGATGGCGTGGGCGCAGACAAAACCGTCTGGGTCGGATTGCAACTGGCGCATCAGCCGGAATGGCACACCTACTGGAAAAACGCGGGCGATTCCGGCTTGCCCACGCACCTGCAATGGAGCCTGCCTGCGGGCATTACAGCGGGTGACATCGCCTGGCCCACACCGCAAAAAATCCGCATCGGCTCACTCGCCAACTTTGGCTACGAGGGCACGGTGCTGTTACCGGTGCCGCTAACCGTCAGCAAGGCATTTGCGCCAGCGGCTGGTGCGGCCAGCCTGGAAGTTTCGCTCTCAGCGTCGTGGCTGGTATGCAAACAAGAGTGCGTGCCACAGGAAGGCAACTTTGTGCTCCAAGTGCCGCTTCAAGGCTCAACCGCCCTGCATGCAGCCGACTTTGAAAAAGCCCGCGCGGCCCAGCCTGTGGCGCTGGCCGGAAAATCCGAAGCGCATGTGGACAAGGACGGCCTCACCCTGACTGTGCAGAGCCTGCCCGCCGCCTGGCGCGGCAAGAACATCAACGCATTTATCGAGACCGCTGATATTGTCGAGACTGCGCGCTCGCCCTCCCCCACCGATGGCGCAGTGCAAAAATGGCAAAGCGACGGCACCTGGTCAAGCACGATTACGCTGTCTGGCCTGCGCAGCGAGTCTCCGGCCACGCTGGCTTTTGTGCTGGCTCTGGGCGACAAGGGCCTGCGTACCGAGGCAACGGTTCAGGGCACCTGGCCCGGCCTCAGCAACGCGCCTTCCATAGGCGGCGCGGTGCCCAACCTGAATACGGCAAACAGCACGCAAATTGCACCGCCTCCTGCGCCAGACCAGAGCCTGGGTGCCTTTGCGCTTGCTCTTGCTGCGGCGCTGTTGGGCGGGTTGATCCTGAACCTGATGCCCTGCGTGTTCCCGGTGCTGGCCATCAAGGTGTTGGCCTTTACCAAGCCCAGCGAGAGTCACAGCCACCAGGCTCAGGGGCTCGCCTACACAGCGGGCGTGGTGCTCTCGTTCCTGGCACTGGGCGGCCTGATGCTGGCCCTGCGCGCCGGGGGTGAGCAATTGGGCTGGGGCTTTCAATTGCAATCTCCGGGTGTCATCGCCGTGCTGGCCCTGCTATTCACGCTGATCGGCCTGAACCTGATGGGGCTGCTGGAAGTGGGCAATTTGCTGCCTGGCAATCTGGCATCGCTGCAACTGCGCCATCCACTGGGTGACGCCTTTTTGTCGGGCGTGTTGGCCGTGGCCATTGCCTCGCCTTGCACTGCGCCGTTCATGGGTGCTTCTCTGGGCTATGCGATTGCGCTGCCCGCCGCACAAGCCCTGGGCATTTTTGCCGCACTGGGTCTGGGCTTGGCGCTGCCCTATCTGGCTGCGAGCTGGGTGCCAGCAATAGGAAAAGTACTGCCCAAACCAGGCATCTGGATGGACACGTTGCGCCGCTTTATGGCCTTTCCCATGTGGGCGACGGTGGTCTGGCTGCTCTGGGTATTGGGGCATTTGACCGGTGTGGACGGTGCCGCGAGCTTGTTGGCGTTGCTGCTGAGTCTGGCGCTGCTGGTCTGGTCGCTGGGGTTGCCAGGGCGTAGTCGCAAGGTGCTTGGCGTGCTTTCCTTGGCTGCCACTGCATGGTTGGCTTTTGCCATCGGCCCCAATGTTTTCAGGCTTGAAGAGGCCGCTTCGCCTAACAATGCAGCCAACACAGCCGGCGCCGCGCAAGCCATCTCCTGGCAGGCCTGGGTGCCGGGCCGCGTGGATGCCGAATTGGCGGCAGGCAAGCCGGTGTTTGTGGATTTCACCGCCGCCTGGTGCATTACCTGCCAGTACAACAAAAAGACCACGCTGGCCAATGCCGACGTGCTGGCAGACTTCAGCGCCAAAAAAGTGACTCTGCTGCGCGCCGACTGGACCCGCCGCGACCCCGCCATCAGCCAGGCCCTGAGCAGCCTGGGACGCAGCGGTGTGCCGGTTTACGTGATCTACCAAAGTGGCCAGGCACCCGTGGTGATGTCCGAAATACTGGGCGTGGGTGAATTGCGTGCTGCGCTGGCACGGCTGTAAGCCGGCCCGCATCCGCACAGCACCAAGAGTGGCACGCGTGGGAGCCGCAATCCCGCGCCGGGCCGCCCCAAGCGGGATTAGCCCCCTCGGGGGACAGCGCAGCACACGCAGTGGCAAGCGTGGGGGCCACCATCTCCTGCGACAATGCTGGCATCCCATTTTTGATCTGAGCCTAAATACATGACCGCATACGCCCCGCTTCAGAACGACAACTTTTTGCGCGCTTGCA
>CANFNO010000529.1 GCA_947447845.1 Burkholderiales bacterium
CCATGGCGGTCGAAGTAGTTAATTTGAATTTGGCCTGGCCTGAGACTCTTTTCAGGCCTTCTTTTGCATTCGAAATCATTTTTGAACACTCCACTGGGTATGCACTAGAAGTCCAAAGATCTCGGGTGCGATACCCAAGCCAAATGCCGCTAATTTTTTTAATCACTCCCGGAGGACTTTTTTCGTTAGTGATCAAACCGAACAAATTGATACTTATGAAAGTGCATCAATTGTTAGGGAATGTAACTACGGGGCTATTTTTTAAAAAGGTAATTTCTTACAAAATTCGGCTTTTTGTTTTTATCAAATCGAGAGATGCAAGCTGAAGAGCGAACTAAGAGCCCATAGACTGCACATAAGACTCAAATAGTGTTTGATTCAAATCAAACCAAGTGCATTTCGCATACATTTTTGCCAATTTGCCAACGATAGGCACCAGTCAACGGTGTTGACTTTAGTTTCAATTTCGTGGTGAGGACCGCTTGTCTCGAATGCTGATGCTTCCGTCCGGTGCCTTCTTTATAAAGCCCTTGGCTTCAAGATCTTTGAGCGCTTTACCTACCATGAGGCGGGAAGCACCAACTTTGTCAGCCAATGCGGATTGCTTAACCCGGCCTTTGATGTGCAACTCACCTGAATGCACTTGGGTTGCCATGTCCATCAATGATCTGGCGACACGGCCCAGCACGCTCAAGGTGGCCAAACGTATGATTTGCTGGTGCGTGTTGTGGAGGCGACGCGCAAGGGTATTCAAAATAGCAACGGAAATGCGCGGGTTTTGCTCCAGTACATCTCTAAACGCATCACGGTTAAGTCGCAGCACGTCTATTTCGCCGGCAGCTATGACAGTTGCGCTGGCGGGTTGCTGATCCAGGGCGCCCATTTCGCCAATGCACTCCCCCGGCCCCAGGGTAGCCAGCGTAATGGACTTGCGATTACCACCGGCCAACACAACATTGACCTGTCCGCTAAGGATTAAATAGAAAGCTTGCTCTGTTTGCCCTAACTCAACCAGAACTTCATTCTTTTTGAGCCGAAGCTTTTCACTCGCCAAATACAGGGAAAGTGCCTCAGCTTCCGTGACACCCGCCAACAGCGGTACCCGCATCAGCAATTGGATGGTGGAAATACTGGGCATATTTATGTTGACACCAAGAAGTGTTAACAAATTGAAACATATTCATAATTCTCAAATATGACCTATGTCAGGAATTCCCTATATTGCGATTATCAATAATGCAATATCGAAGAATTAACCATTAATCTTCCGCGCGACAGGGACGCGCAAGTCGTCCAGATAATCTTGCGCGATATTAATACTGGAAACTACACCCACCGCCGATAATTTTTGATCCAGCCAATGTTTGGCTGAACGTTTGCCTAAATCACGCAAGCGATATATCAAATCGGTGCTGGTCTCGGCTTTACTGGATGCCGGGTAGTTATCTAGTTCTGCTCCACCGTCAATGCGGTGCATCAGCACATTCTTGTAGTGCTTGGGGTCGAGTTTGCCTTCGGCCAGAAGACGCTTGACAAAGTCAATGGCGCGCATCTCTGCAATCAGGGCTGCGTTAAAGGTGATTTCGTTGAGTCGGTCCAGAATATCGGCCGATGTGGTGGGCACATTTTGTCGCAGGATCGGGTTGATTTGCACCAGCACCACGTCGCGGCTGTCGCAGTTGTAAACCAAGGGGTGGATCGCCGGGTTGCCGGAATAGCCGCCATCCCAGTAGTGCTCGCCTTCGATTTCTACGGCCCTGAACACGGTGGGCAGACAGGCCGAGGCCATCACCGCTTTGGCACTCAGGCGTTTGCCCGAGAAGATTTCGGCCTTGCCGGTGCTCACCTTGGTGGCCAGCACAAACACTTTCACGCCCTTGTAGGCAGCAAGCCTGTCAAAGTCGATTTGCCTTTCCAGAAAGTCTTTGAGGGGGTTGATGTCTAGCGGATTGGTTTGGTAAGGCGAGAAGGATTTGCCCCAGAAACCAGTGACGGCGTCGCTCAGCATTTGACCCGGTGAGGCGTGCCCGGTTAGTGCGGCCAAGCCGCCAAACAGCAGGTCAAAAGGTACGCGTTGTGCATTGGAGATGGTGTTTTGAAGGGCCCCCATGCCGATCACGCCGTCCCAAAAAGCCTTTAGAGAAGCGCGTGCAGATTGCCGCATTTCGCCCACCGGTTTGCCCTCGGCCAGAGCCAGCCCGTGCGCCATAGCCACCGCGTTCATGGCACCGGCACTGGTGCCGCTGATGCCATCAAACCCCAGGCGCCCGTCCTCCAGCAGAGTGTCCAACACGCCCCAGGTGAAGGCGCCATGCGAGCCACCGCCTTGCAATGCCAGGTTGATGAGGCCATGGGATGCGGGCGCTGAGGATGGGGGATTTTTGGTGCTCATGGTTCTTCTTCTTGGAAATCAATGTCTGGATTATTGCTGCTTGAGCAATGTACTTATGCCAATTGAGTAATTTCTCTTTGCCAACAGAAATTTTATAGTCCAACCACTGACCCCGTAATCGAGGTGTCGCTTCATCGAACAGCGGATCAAAGTTGAAGCGTAGCGGCAGTAACAACCAATTTTTGAAGGATATAACCATGAAACTCTTGCACATTGACTCCAGCGTTCTGGCCGACAACTCGGTATCGCGCAAATTAACCGCCCAGATCGTTGCGGAATGGAGCGCCAACCACCCCGGCACCACGGTGGACTACCTGGACCTGGCCATCCAGGCTCCCAGCCATCTGTCAGCCGACTCGCTAGGTTTCCGTCTGCCCGCGGGCTCGGACATGAGCGACGTACAGAAAGCCGAAAACGCTATCTCCGAAGCCCTGGTGCAGCAGTTCCTCGCAGCGGACGTGATTGTGGTCGGCGCACCGCTCTACAACTTCTCCATCCCGAGCCAGCTCAAGGCCTGGATTGACCGTGTGGCCCAAGTCGGTCGCACCTTCAAGTACACCGATAAGGGCCCGCAGGGTCTGGCCGGTGGCAAGGTGGTGATCGTCGCGTCCACCCGTGGCGGCATGTATTCCACAAGCGAAGGCGGACGCGCCATGGAGCACCAGGAAAGCTATTTGCAAACCGTGTTTGGCTTCTTTGGTGTGACCGACGTGCGCATCGTGCGCGCCGAAGGTCTGGCCATGGGCGACGCCGGCAAAGCGCAGGCACTGGCGTCAGCTGATTCCGACATCAAGTCGGCCACCAAGCAAGCAGCCAACGAGCCCATCGCTCAACAGGCCGCGTAAAACCAACAAGACAAAACCCGGGCGGCAGCCATGCCGCGCCGGGCCTCTGCGTCAAATCAAGCAGAGCGTAATTTGGCGACTCAGAGTCGGTGAGGCTGC
>CANFNO010000530.1 GCA_947447845.1 Burkholderiales bacterium
ACCACCGTGTTTGGCGACGTCGTGCCGCAGCGCATCGGCAAGACTGCCAGCACCGAGTTTGGCTTGCTGGCGCGCAGTGGACCGGAAGAGTTCTTGTTGGTCGGCCATGACCACACAGACCACGCCGCCATGTTGCGCACCTTGATCGGTGCAGATATCGGGTCAGTCACCGACCTGAGCCACGCGCGCTGTCGCATACACGTAGAGGGGCCGCGTTGCCGCACTTTGCTCAACAAGCTGTTTGCGCTGGACCTGCGCGAATCAGCCTTCTCCATCGGTGACATCGCCATGACCGGCACCCACCATGTGCCGTCAACGCTGCACCGACTTGGCACCGATGCTTTTGACCTGTATGTGTTCAGCACCTACGCCTTCGACCAACTCGCCACGGTGCTGGATGCGGCGCAGGAATATGGCGTGTCGTTGCAACCTGACTGAGCTGGCCCACGGCCCCCGCAAAAGATACGAAGATTGACTTGAATCAATGGCAAACAAGAAGATTTGGAGCGCAATAAGCCACTGCGCTCAATTTCCTTGTCCAGCGTTGAAAAGACCCGCTCATCATTCTTGAGCCGCGAGGATTTTGCAGGGCGCAGCTTGTAAATTTTAGGGACGGCTATGCCATTTCGGATGCGTACGTGGCGCTGGTCAAGGCTTGCGCACTTTGTCTGCGTTTACGTTGTCTGCCTTCCTTTGTGCGCCGCAAATTGGGACAATTACGCCGGTGTGCATCCCCGTTTTGAGCCGGTTGGCGCGGGTGTTATCCCGCGCGGCGTCGTGCCCGCTTTCGTCCAGGATCACCAAGGTTTTTTCTGGATTGCCACAGGCGACGGCCTGGTGCGCTTTGATGGCTATCAGTTCCGACCGCAAGAGCGGCAAAGCCCATCGCAAAACCACCGCAACCTGGGCTGGATACGCGCCTTGCTGGCGGGACACGACGGCCGGGTCTGGATCGGAACGGAGTCCGACGGCTTGTCCGCCTACGACCCTGAAACGGACCGCGTGCAGGATTACGGCAGCCTGAACCATCCTGCTGGCGAAGCCGAGACGGTGGTGCACCCGCCCCCTGCGCCGACCATCCGAGCCTTGGCCGAAGACGCGCGCGGGCGCATCTACATTGGCAGTGTGGGCGGCGGTTTGGAAGTGTTTGACCCGCAGTCCAAACGCTTTACGGCCTACCAGCACTCACACCAGTCGGGCGCGCTGCCGGATGACCGCATTCAGGCCTTGCTGATCGATAGCCAGCAAACCCTTTGGATAGGCTCTTGGGCCGGGCTGGCCCGGCGCAGCAAGGACGGCGAGCGCTTCGAGGTGATGGGCGGCACGCAAGCCACGTTAAATGGCCATGTAGTGCAAGCCCTTTATGAAACCTCCGACGGCCACATTTGGGTTGGCACGCAGGATGGTCTGCTGGCCATCGTTGATCCTGCAACCGGCCTGAGCACCCGGCCCGTTTCGGCAGCCCATAACCTGGACCACTCGCCAGTGACGAGCTTTGTGGAAACCCCGGATCACCAGCTGTGGGTGGGCCGCTCCGGCGGCATTCAGATTTTTGATGTGCGCAGTGCGAAGCTGTTGAAGCAGTTGCAACACGATGTACGCCGACCCTCCGGCTTGGCCGGTGACGACGTCACACAGTTGCTGCTGGACCAGGCAGGTTGGTTGTGGGTGAGTGGATTTGGCCTGGGCTTGCAGCGCCACAATCCCGGCAACAAGAGCATTGCGTTGCGCGAGGCCGATCCGGACAACATCAGCGTGCTCAACAAGGCCGATGTCCGCAGTCTGCTGCAGAAGGAAGACGGTGAAATCTGGGCCGCCACGGGTAGCGGCGCTGTGGCAATACTGGACGAAGCGCTGCGTGTGCGCGGCCATCTGGTCCACAGCGATGGCGCGGTGCAGTCGATGGTGCAGACAAGCAATGGAACGGTATGGTTGGGCTCGGACTCGCACATCAGCGCCTATGACAGGCAGCGCCGACCACTTCGCCAGGTGGCCCATGAGGGCGGGCAGTCGCGCCGTTTGTTTGAAAGTCAGGACGGCACCCTTTGGCTGGGCACCCAGGACGGGGTGTACCAACTCGACCCAACCGGCCGCAGACTAACGAATTTGCACGATTCCGCGGGCAACCCACGCGGGGAAATCCATGCCTTCGCCCAAGCGCCGGACCATAGCGTCTGGATCGGCACCACCGTGGGCATTTACCGCGTGCCCGAAGGTAGCCAGCACATAGAACAGGTGGGCACGCTTCCCGGCCAGGGCCTGGGCAGCGATATCGTGATTGGCCTGCTGTTTGACCGCACCGGCAGACTCTGGGTGGACACCAGTGTGGCCGGCCTGCACCGGCTGCTGCAGTGGACACCGGTGGGCGCCTCCTTTGAGCGCGTCAGTGAACGCCATGGTCGCAGCGGCAAACCCTTTGGCGCGAACCTGCTGGAGGATGCGCGGGGCCGGATCTGGTCACAGATGGGCGTCTACGATCCGGCGCAGGATCGCTTTACCGATCTCACTTCGGCCGATGGCGCAGACCTGGGCACCGGCTGGTTCTTTTCCTATGCCAAGGCGCGTGACGGCAGCTTTCTCTTTGGCGGCAGCAAGGGCATATTGCTGGTTCGGTCAGAGTCTTTTGACGCCTCGCGTTATGCGCCGCCCGTGCTGCTTTCAGAGCTGCGCATCAATGGCGAGCGCCACCCCTTGGGCCGCCTGGGCCGCCTGAGTGACAGCTTGGCCTTGTCGGCCAACGACCGCAGTTTCAGCCTGGAATTCACGGCCCTGGATTTCCCCGATCCGCAGCGCCTGGAATACGCCTACCGACTGGAACCTTTCGAGCCGGACTGGATCCACACCCCTGCCACCATGCGCGTGGCGAGTTACAGCAACCTCGATCCGGGTGACTACCAGCTCCACATTCGCGCCACCAACCGCAGTGGGGCATGGAACCCGGTGGAGAAGACTGTGGCCATCCATGTCGAGCCAGCTTGGTGGCAGCAACTTTGGATGCGTGCCCTCTATGCCGCCATGGCCGTGCTGTTGATGGTCGGCATTGTGGCCTTTCGCACACGCCATCTGCGCCGTACCCAGAAGGTGCTGGAGGAAAAGGTGCACGAGCGCACCGAAGAGCTCGAAACCATGGCGCTGGAGCTGGAGTTGCAGCAGCAGGCGTTGGAGGAGGCCAGTATCCGGGACCCTCTAACGGGGCTGTATAACCGCCGCTTCCTGACCCAGTGCATTGACGCCGACGTGGCGCTCTCACTGCGTGCGCATGATGGCATGCGCAGCTATGGTGCAAGCCCGAACGGCACCCAGGATCTGCTGTTCT
>CANFNO010000531.1 GCA_947447845.1 Burkholderiales bacterium
ACTGCCCGGTTGTCGCTGGTGTCAATCTGCAGCAGCCGCAACATGCCGTGGGTGCAGAGCGAGAGCAGCCGCACAAAGGGCTTGGCGCCAATGGCGATCCACTGCATCGGGCGCGACACAATGCGGGCCACCGGTTCGGGATACAACTGCCCGATACGCTTGGGCACCAACTCGCCAAAAAGAATGGTGATGAACGTAATGGCCGTGACCACCAACACCGTAGATGACACGCCAGCAGCCTTGTGCGAGAGCGTGAAGGTCTGCTCCAGCCACGCGGCCAGACCGTCACCGAAGGCGGCCTCACCCACCACCGCGTTAAGCATGCCAATGCCGGTGATGCCAACCTGCACCACGGAGAGAAACTGTGTCGGGTTATCAAGCAAATCCAGCGCTGCCTGTGCGCCTTTGTCGCCCTCGTCGGCCATGGTCTGCAAACGCACTTTTCTACTAGCGGTGAGTGCCAATTCCGACATGGCAAACGCACCATTGAGCAAGGTGAGCACCAGAATAACCAGGAAGTCCATGGAGTCTAAGCGAAAATGTAGTCATGTCACTTTACCTCATTGGCGATTTGCAGGGCTGTGATGCCGCGCTACAAAGTCTGCTGGAAAAAATAGGCTTCACGCCAAGCCGGGATACTTTGTATTTATTGGGCGATCTCGTTAACCGTGGCCCGGCGTCAGATGCCGTACTGCGACGCCTGATGGCCTATGGCAGTTCGGCCAGATGCCTGTTGGGCAACCACGATTTGCATTTATTGGCCACCGCCTTTGGCGCACGCAAGCCGGGTCGCAAGGACACGCTGCGTTGCGTTCTGGATGCGCCGGACCGCCATGCCATGTTGGAGTGGCTGCGCCACCAGAACATGGCCCTGCTGGAGCATTGGGGTGGACAGCAAATGCTGATGGTGCACGCCGGAGTCCTACCGGGCTGGAGCGCGGAAAAAACCATTCAACTGGCACGCGAGGTGGAGGCCGCACTGCGGTCAGATTCGTATGTCAATTTCTTTCAGACCATGTACGGCAACGAGCCAGACGCCTGGGACGATGCACTGCAGGGCCCCGAGCGCCTTCGTGTCATCGTCAACGCCCTGACCCGCATGCGCTTATGCACAACGGATGGGCACATGGAATTTAGCTTTAGCGGCGCTGCCGAGGCAGCCCCGAAGGGATACCTGCCCTGGTTCGCAGTGCCGGGGCGCCTGACGGCAGGTACCGCCGTGGCCTTTGGTCACTGGTCGACATTGGGGTGGTTGGGCCGCTCGGACGTGCTGTCACTGGACACCGGTTGCGTCTGGGGCGGTTGCCTGAGTGCGCTACGCATCGCCCCCAAAGCCGTCGGATGGGACAGCGAACTGATTCAGGTGCAATGCCAGCAGGTACAAAAGCCAGGCGAGTAACTTTGGCATTGCGCCCGAGTTGTGGATGCACCCCAAAAAAAAGGGCCGTGAGGCCCTTTTCTTTATTCCGACTTGAACAGCGCCGCAACCTTGCGCTTGGATTTAATGTTGCTGGAGACGTTCCGGGCAGCAGGCCGGGCGGCAGCCTCCCAGGAAGGTGCTGCGTCGGTAGCCACACTGGGCTCGTAGGGTTTGTCAAAGAAGGGGTCGCGTGACTGCACGGGCGGGCGGGCATATTCGCGTCGCCCCTCGTTGCCACCTTCACGGCGGCCATCGCCACGACCGCTGCTGCGCGAATCGCCCCGGGCCTCGCCGCGCGGTTCATTGCGCGAGGCACTACGTGGTTCGCTGCGACCGTTATCGCCACCGCCATCTTCGTGGTACATGCGGCGGCCATCGTTGATGCGGCCTTGCTTGCGGATATCGGGCAGGTCTTCGTCAAACTCCAGCGCCTCGATCTCGATCTTGGACTTGATCAGCTTCTCGATGTCGGCCACCAGGCGCGCATCGTTGCCGCCACCGACAAAGCTCACAGCCAGACCGGAAGCGCCAGCGCGGCCGGTGCGGCCAATGCGGTGCACATAGTCTTCAGCATTGAAGGGGATGTCGAAGTTGAAAACGGCGGGCACGTCCTTGATGTCCAAACCGCGCGCGGCCACATCGGTACACACCAGCAGATCAACCTCGCCCTTTTTGAAGGATTCGAGGGCCTTCAGACGCTCGTCCTGGCTTTTGTCGCCGTGCAGGGCGGTGGTCTTGAGGCCTTCGCGCTCAAGCGAACGGGCCAGACGGGCGCAACCCAGCTTGCTGTTGACGAACACAAAGGCCTGCTTCATGCCGCGTGTCTTCAGAATCTGGTGCAGGGCGTGGCGCTTGCCGTCTTCGTTGACGCTGTAGAAATGCTGCTCCACGGTGGACGCCGTCGCATTGGAGCGCGCCACTTCGATGGTGACCGGGTTTTGCAGGTAGCTGTTGGCCAGACGCTTGATTTCGGGCGAGAAGGTGGCCGAGAACAGCAGCGTAATGCGCTGCTTGGGCAGGTAAGAGAGGATGCGCTGCAGGTCGGGCAGAAAGCCAATGTCCAGCATGCGATCGGCCTCGTCCAGCACCACGTATTCGACCTGGTTGAGCACGGCAGTCTTGGCTTCGATATGGTCCAGCAGACGCCCTGGTGTGGCCACCAGCACTTCGACACCGGCTTTCAGTTCCAGAGTTTGCGGCTTCATGTCCATGCCGCCAAACACCACCGCGCTGCGCAGGTTGGTGTACTTGGCATACAGCTTGACCTGTTGCGCCACTTGGTCAGCGAGTTCGCGCGTGGGCAACAGGACCAGTGCGCGCACGGGGTGGCGCGCGGGCGAGGTGGACGGATTTTCGTGCTTCATCATGCGCTGAAGCAGGGGCAAGGCAAAAGCTGCTGTCTTGCCGGTGCCGGTCTGTGCGGCACCCATGACATCACGGCCTGACAGGACTACGGGAATGGCTTGGGCCTGAATCGGCGTCATGGACTCGTAGCCCATTTCGGCAACGGCGCGAGCCAGAGGTGCAGCCAATTGCAACTGGGCAAAGGCCATCACCGGGGTTTCCTGACCCAAGGCGGCGGAATCGGCGGCGGTGAAAGGTGCGGTGGCAGCGGCTGCTGCAGTGGGGGCAATGGCAGCCCCGAAGTCAGCAGAAGCTGCGGGGGTTGCGATGTCAGAGGAGGGAGTCAGTTCAGTATTCAAGTCGGTACGGCATAGCCAGAAGATGTGCTATCCATCCGATAGCGGGTCGCCCCCAACGCTAGGGGCAAACCCGCATTATCCTCTATGCCCCGTTGTTGTGGGCAAAACCAGCCGCTTTTGCTCAGGCCTTGGGTAAGGTTACGCCGACCTGGCCCTGGTATTTGCCCCCACGGTCCTTGTAAGAGAC
>CANFNO010000532.1 GCA_947447845.1 Burkholderiales bacterium
GAGCAGCTTTGAGACGCGCCAGATTGCGGGGCTTTTTTTCGCCGGGCAAATCAATGGCACGACGGGTTACGAAGAGGCGGCGGCGCAGGGCATGTTTGCGGGTATCAATGCGGCACTGCAGGCGCGGTCTAACGGTGGCGGCAATGACGCTGCCAGTGCTGCCGGCAGCATCAGCTTCGCCGGTGAGAGTTGGTTGCCGGGGCGTGACCAGGCTTACTTGGGTGTGCTGGTGGATGACCTGATCACCAAAGGCGTGACCGAGCCCTACCGCATGTTCACCAGCCGCGCCGAGTTCCGGTTGCAACTGCGGGAAGACAATGCCGACGCTCGCCTGACCGAAGTCGGACGTCAACTTGGGCTTGTGGACGAGGCGCGTTGGGCGGCCTTTAGCCGCAAGCGCGAAGCTGTTTCACGTGAAACAGAACGCTTGCGCAGCATCTGGGTGAATCCGCGCAACCTTGCGCAGGCGGAGGCGGAGCGGGTTCTGGGCAAGGCGATGGAGCACGAATACAACTTGGCCGACCTGCTGCGCCGCCCCGACGTGAGCTACGCTGGATTGATGTCGCTGGCCGACGGACGCTTTGCAAATGCCGAGTTGCCGGTCGCCGCTCTGGCGGTGGAGGGCGATGTGGCGGGTATCGCACAAGACGTATTCGTTGCTGCCGTGGTGGAGCAGGTTGAGATCGCCGCGAAATACTCCGGCTACATCACCCGACAACAGGATGAGGTGCAGCGCGCTGCCCACTATGAAAACCTTCGCTTGCCGGTCGAGTTGGACTATATGCAGATCTCGGCCCTAAGCATCGAGGCACGCCAGCGCCTGAGCAAATTCAGGCCCGAAACCCTGGGGCAGGCCTCGCGTCTGTCGGGCATTACACCGGCCACTATTTCCCTGCTGCTCATCCATTTGAAGCGTGGCAAGTTCAGTGGCTTTGCCGAGGGTGCGGATTTGACGTCGGCAGATGCACCGGTTTCTGCAGCGGGCAAGACAGCGGAGTTGGCCGAATGACCCATCCCCTGGACGCTGGCCTGCGCGCTGGTGCAACGGAATTAGGCCTGACGTTGACTGATTCCCAAATTGGCCAGTTGTTGGCTTATATGTACTTGATTCAGAAATGGACCAAGGTCTACAACCTGACTGCAGTACGCGATCCCGCAGAGATGCTGACGCACCATTTGCTGGACAGTCTGGCGGTGGTCTTGCCTTTGCAGAAGCAACTTGCCGCACTTCGTTCGTCGGGTGCATTGGCTCCTGAGGCGCCAGTGCGTTTGCTGGATGTGGGCTCCGGCGCCGGTTTGCCAGGTGCCGTAATCGCAATCTGCTGCCCCGAGGTTGGCGTGCACTGCGTGGATACGGTTGCGAAGAAGGCCGCCTTTATCCAGCAAGTGGCGGTGTCGCTGAAGCTGCCCAATCTGCGTGGCATCCATGCCCGCGTGGAAAATCTGACCGAAACCTATAGCGTGGTGAGTTCACGCGCCTTTGCGTCGTTGCTTGATTTCGTAACCTGGTCGCACAAGTGTCTGGCAGAACAGGGCGTTTGGATGGCGATGAAGGGCAAACATCCTTCGGATGAAATTGCGGCACTTCCCGCGCACGTGCAGTTGTTTCACGTGGAACCGTTGGCGGTGCCTGGCTTGGATGCCGAGCGTTGCCTTCTTTGGCTGCGCTCTGCTTGATCTGCGTTGAAGTTCAGCCTCGCGCTGGATTCGCCGGAGCGGGCACTTAGCTCCGTTCGTGAATGCCGACGTGGGGCTACGCTTCCCGCCACTTCCTTTTCTCGCCGTGCTGAGCACCCGGCCTACCTGATCTAAGGCGCGCGGCTGGTGCGCCTGCATTTGGGCTTTGTGTTTCACGTGGAACCAAGCAGCAGGAATGGGGTGAGTTTCAGTGCAGGCAAAGGAGGAGCGAAGGGCGCAACCCTCTGCCCGGAACACGGGCAGCGCTTACCCCGTTCCTGCCTTGGCGGGATAAGAAGTGGCCATCAACAGGTCTCAATCCGTCGACGCTTTGCAACGCCGCAAAGCTCCAAGCCAGAGCCCAAGAAGCAAAGGCAATAATCCAACGTAAACTCACACCCTCCCTTAGAAAGAAACCACCATGCTCGGCGTTACCGACTACGGCACTTTTGTCGTTACTGTGATTGTGTTTTTGGCGATTCCCGGCCCCGGTAATTTGGCTCTCGTCACCAGCACCAGCAAGGGTGGAATAGCGGGCGGATTGGCTGCAACGTTCGGCGTGATCCTGGGTGATCAGGTGCTGATGTGGTCTGCCGTGGCCGGTGTGGCGGCGCTGCTGATTGCTTACCCGGAAGCCTTCTCTGCCGTGCAATGGTTCGGTGCTGCTTACTTGGCCTTTCTGGGCGTGAAGATGCTGCTGGCCAAACCAGGGGCCGCACCGGTCATCAACATCAAGCCGCGCCACTACCTGCGTCAAGCCCTGATGATCACTTTGCTCAATCCCAAGGCCATATTGTTTTACATGGCGTTCTTTCCGCTGTTTGTGGACCCCGTGCGTCAGCGGGGGCTCATTACCTATGCCTTCATGGCCGCCACCATTGCCGGGCTTACTTTTTTGTATGGATTGGGTGCCACGTTGCTGACTCACTTCCTGGCTGAGCGCGTGCGAGCCAACCCTATGATCGGCCGGGTGCTTGAAAAAGTGGCTGGAATATTCCTGGTCGGCTTTGGCATCAAGCTGGCGCTTTCTAAATGACGGACTTAGGCGATAACGCCACATCGGCAGGGGAAACCAAGCACATGGCCAAGATTTTTTGCATTGCCAATCAAAAGGGTGGAGTGGGTAAGACCACCACCACGGTCAATCTGGCCGCCGGTCTGGCGAAGGTCGGGCAGCGGGTGCTGATGATCGACTTGGACCCGCAGGGCAATGCCACCATGGGTTCTGGTGTGGACAAGCGCAAGCTGGAGCTCACGGTCTACGACGTGCTGCTGGAATCCGCCTCCATCACCGAGGCACGGGTACAAAGCGAAAAACTCATGGCGGCCGGTTGTGGCTTCGACATTCTGGGTGCCAACCGCGAGTTGGCCGGTGCTGAGGTGGAGTTGGTGGAAGTCGAGCGGCGCGAGCGGCGTCTCAAAGCTGCCATTGCCGCCGTCGCCACCGAATACGACTTTGTGCTGATCGACTGCCCGCCCTCGCTGTCCATGCTGACGCTGAACGGCCTGTGCTGCGCCCATGGCGTGATCGTGCCCATGCAGTGCGAGTACTTTGCATTGGAAGGCCTGACCGATCTGGTCAACACGATCAAGCAGGTCAAGGCCAACCTCAATGACGATTTGCAAATC
>CANFNO010000533.1 GCA_947447845.1 Burkholderiales bacterium
GTGTCAGGCCCGCTGGCACCGTGCCCACTGCGCTGTAGGTCAACGTGGGGGTATTTGCGTCCGTCGCACTCAAATGGCCCGCGACCACGCTACCGCCTTCAGTCGCCAAGTTGGTGGCCGTCACTGCCACTGGTGCGGCGTTTGTGCCCGCCACGGTATTGATCGCAGCAGCCACAATTCCTGCGCCTTGGGGGATTGGCAAAACCCCAAGCCCATTGAAATTGAAGTCGTAGGTCTGGGCTTCCACGCCTTCAGAAATGCGCAGCAATTGCACAAAAGTCGTTCCGCCACCGCCACCGCCATCCAGTCCCGCCGCAGTAGCGTCCAGAGTTGTACTCAGATCGGTGCCGCGCTCCAGGGCTTGAATGATGGTTTCGCTGGTGGCGTTGGATGAGATCGCGCTGTCTGCCGCGGTGGGCAGCGTGTCGCTTTGGCTGACGTTGTCATCCAGATGCACGGTTTTGTCGGGCGCGATGGCCATCAAGTTGCCGTCGTCCATCAGGAGTTCGACTGTGGCGTCGCCAACGGTCCGCAGGGTTTCGCCCTTTTCCAGCACATCCCCGGCCTTAACGATGCGCTGAACGCCCAACGCATTGACGGCATAGACCGTGCCAGTTCCAGAAATTGACGCGACGGTGGCAATAGAGGCCATGGGGAAACTCCGATGTATATAGTTAAAACGGGGAGCAATACCCGGCACAAGCCGTCACTAATCCCCACGCACCAAGCTTAGCTTTGGTGGCGTCTAACGCCCATTGGACTTAGGTACAAGATTTGGCAAAACTCCCCGATTTGTGGAGTCCAAAATGCCAAGAATTACCGGTTTTAGAGAAAACCTTCGTCGCCGTCTTCCGGCAGCAAATGCAGGCTGTTGCTCAACTTGGCACGTGTCTGGCGACGTGTCATGAGCTTGTTTTGTGCCGCCTCGGGCAGATCGGTGAATTGAATGACGCCCCGCTGAATCAGCACATCGATCAAATCTTCGAGCACACGGGCAATTGCCGCGTCGGACTGGCTGAGTGCGTCTACGCTGGAACTGGTTTCGTCGATCGGATCCATCTCTTCACTCATACCGTATCCCTTGGGTTAACAGGCGCCTGTTGACGCACAGAGGCGACGAACAGCACCAGTTGCAATCGATCACGAATACCCAGCTTTTCAAACACCGAGCCCAGGTGCGCCTTGACTGTGCGCTCGGAGATTGAGAGCAAGTCCGCCACCTCTTTGTTGGAGCGCCCTTCCGCCACTGCCTGCGCCACCTGCAGTTCACGCGCGGACAAGTTCGCCCAGGCCTTGGCGGCCTCTACAGCCCGCGCACTGGTGGGCGCTGCCGCAAGTGGCAACACCGACAAGGCATCAAAAGTCTTTGCCACCAGACGCTTAAGCAGTTCTGGCCCGGTCCACAAACCTCCATGCGCCACCACCGTAGCCACTTCGCGCAGCACTTCAGGTAGCGCGTAGGTATGGGTATAGCCCAAGGCACCGCTGTTGAGAGCCGCCACTCCCTCTGCGGGACTGGGGGCGGCAGAAAGCAACACCACCCGAGTATCACCGCGAGTCTGCAGCGCAAACGCCAGCATTTGCGGCCATTGCGAGTCCTCGCTACTCAGCCAAACCAGAAACTGATTTGCCGGTAGTTTCAAAACCCCACGCTCCAATGCGAATGCATCTACGCACTGCCCTTGCGGGAAGGCCTTTTGCCAGCGTGCGCCGGGCGCCAGCGGGCTGCTGGAGAGAAAAAAGTGTTGAATGGTCATCTCTCGGTCAATGCGTTGGCACGCGCCCGCAACACCGGCTTGAGCAAATATGACAGCACCGTTTTCTTGCCCGTCAGGATATCCACTTGGGCCACCATGCCCGGAATGATGGGCAGCCCCGGGCCCAGGCTGGGCTTGTGGGTACGCACCCGCACATGGTAGAAAGCATTGCCTTTTTCATCCAGCACGGAGTCGGCGCCGATGTTGATCACATCGGCGGTCAGCCCGCCATAAATGGAATAGTCGTAGGCCGTGAATTTGACCGTGGCTTGCTGGTCGGGCCGCAAGAAGCCAATGTCTTTGGGCGCAATCTGCACCTCCAGAATCAGGGCGTCATCCAGCGGCACCACTTCCACCAGTTCCTTGCCAGGCTGCACCACAGCCCCCAGGGTGTTCACCAGCAGGCGCTTGATGATGCCGCGCATGGGCGACTTGACGTCCGCCTTCTTCACCTTGTCTTCCAGGGTCTTGCCGCTCTCTGACATGGCTGCCAGCTTACCCATGGTTTCAGAAAGTTCGCCGCTCATCTGGTTGCGGCTGGTCAGCGTTACCTCGTCAATCTTGCGGGTGGCCTCCAGAATGGCCGATTGCACGCGTGATATCTGCGCCGTGGCCTGCTCACGGTCACCCTTCATGCGGGCAATCTCACGCTCCAGACGCAAAATTTCCACCGGCGACACTGCGCCGCTGGCCAGCATGGGCTTGGTGGCGTTGAGTTCCTGGGTCATTAGCTCCAGCGTCCGGTCGGCCTGCTCCTTGCGCGCTTTCACTTCATTGAGTTCCTGTTGGCGCTGCGCCAACTGGTTTTGCGAGATCGAGATCTGGGCGCTGATTTCAGCCCGGCGCGACTCGTACAGGCGCGCCTCCTGGGCCACGGCCTCTGGTGCTTCCTTGATCAAATCGGCAGGCGGGTTAAACGCTGTGCCGCGTGTCAGCGCTTCCAGGCGCAATTGCCTCACCCGCAAAGACGCCTGGCTGACCCGGCTCTCCTGCAGGTTGGAAACAAACCGCGTGGGATCGACCCGCATGAGCAGCTGACCGGCCTCCACCACCTGGCCTTCTTTGACCAGCAGCTCTTCCACGATGCCGCCGTCCACGCTTTGCACCACCTGCACCTGGCTGGTGGGCACCACACGCGCTTCACCACGGGTGACTTCGTCGACCTTGGCAAATGCCGCCCAGACCAGCAAAACAACCATGGTCACACCGACCACGCGCAGCAACAGCCGGGCACGCAAAGGCTCCTGCTGCAGACGAACCCAATCGGCCTCCCCCACCCAACCAGCCTGCTCTTCATCTTCCACCGGTGTGAGGCGCTTGACGAAGGGGCCAAAGCTGGCATCCCCCGCAGCGGCCGAGCGCTTGACCATATCGCCTGTGCGCTTGAAGGCATTTTCATTAAACCAAGCCATCATGCAGCCTTTCCAACACGGCCCTGGCGCAAGGCGGTAATCACCTGCTCCTTGGGTCCATCCGCCACAATGCGTCCGCCATCCATCACGATGATGCGGTCCACCAGATCCAGCAGCGCGGTGCGGTGGCTGATCA
>CANFNO010000534.1 GCA_947447845.1 Burkholderiales bacterium
AAAATCACTTTATGAACGCACTGAATATTTCCGAGTACACCCAAACCCTGGGCTTGCAGGCCAAGAATGCCTCGGCCCTGATGGCCGCCGCTTCCACGGCCGTCAAGAACAAAGCCCTGCGCCGCCTCGCTACGCTGCTGCGCGAGAACATCGAGGCCCTGCAGGTCGACAACGCCAAAGACCTGGAGCGCGCCGTGGCCGCCGGACTGGCCGCCCCGATGGTGGACCGGCTCAAGCTTTCGCCCAAAGTGCTGGAAACCTGCGCCGAGGGTTGCGAGCAACTCGCGGCCATGGCCGATGTGATTGGTGAAATCATCGGCATGAAGCAGCAGCCCAGCGGTATCCGTGTGGGCCAGATGCGCGTGCCGATTGGCGTGTTTGGCATGATTTTCGAGAGCCGCCCGAACGTGACGATTGAGGCGGCCAGCCTGTCGATCAAGAGCGGCAACGCCTGCATTCTGCGCGGCGGCTCCGAGGCGATTGATTCCAACAAGGCACTCGCCCGGTTGGTGCAGCAGGCGCTGGTTGAAAGCGGTTTGCCCGCTGATGCGGTGCAACTGGTGCAGACCACCGACCGCGAGGTGGTGGGCCAGCTCATCACCATGCCGCAGTATGTGGATGTGATCATCCCGCGCGGTGGCAAGGGCCTGATCGAGCGCATCAGCCGCGATGCCAAGGTTCCCGTCATCAAGCATCTGGACGGCAACTGCCATGTGTATGTGGATGACCCGTGCGATATCGCCATGGCGGTGCGCGTGGCCGACAACGCCAAGACCAACAAATACAGCCCCTGCAACGCCGCCGAGGGACTGCTGGTGGCGCGTGGCGCGGCGGCAGAATTCCTGCCCCTGATCGGGAAAGTCTATGCCGACAAAGGCGTGGAGATGCGTGTGTGCGCTGAGGGCCGCGCCATTCTGCAGGCCGTGCCCGGTGCGCAATTGACAGACGCCACCGAACAGGACTGGTACGAGGAATATCTGGCGCCCATCATCAGCGTCAAGGTGGTGGCGGGGTTGGACGAAGCGATTGCCCATATCAACCGCTACAGCAGCCACCATACCGACGCCATCCTGACCCGCGACCATATGCACGCCCAGCGTTTCCTGCGCGAGGTCGACTCTGCCAGTGTCATGGTCAACACCAGCACCCGCTTTGCCGATGGCTTTGAGTACGGTCTGGGCGCAGAAATCGGCATCAGCACCGATAAATTCCATGCCCGTGGTCCCGTGGGCATCGAGGGGCTGACCTCCCTCAAATACGTCGTGCTGGGCGAGGGTGAGCTACGCAAATAGCGCGCCGGGAGCTTGAATCCAGCGCCAATGGCTCCAACTAAAGCAGCTGCCTCTCTCCCTTTTTGAAAGTTCCGCATGGTCCCGCACCTCGTCACCGCCTTGACAGGCCCCATCAATGAACTGGAACAGCGCGTGCTGGATTCCATGCCGGCCATTGAGCGCTGGTTTCGCCTGGAGTGGATGGAGCACACGCCGCCGTTTTACAGTTCGGTGGACGTGCGCAATGCCGGCTTCAAACTGGCCCCGGTAGACACCGACCTGTATCCGCGTGGCTGGAACAACCTGACAGCGTCCATGCTGCCACTGGCCGTGCAAGCCGCAATGGCGGCCATCGAGAAGATTTGCCCTGAGGCCCGCAACCTGCTGATCATTCCGGAAAATGATGTGCGCAGCACTTTCTATCTGGCCAATCTGGCCCAGATGCGCCGCATCTTCCACATGGCCGGTCTGAATGTGCGCCTGGGCTCCATCAACCCCGACCTGAAGAAAGCCACCACCCTCAAGCTGCCGGATGGCGAGACCCTGACGCTGGAGCCCGTGATTCGCACCAAAGGCCGTGTGGGTGTGAAAGACTTTGATCCCTGCACCATTTTGCTGAACAACGACCTGGTTGCAGGTGTGCCCGGCATTCTGGAAGATTTGAACGAGCAGTTTCTGCTGCCCCCCCTGCATGCGAGTTGGAGCACGCGCCGGCGCAGCACCCATTTCAAAACCTACGAAGAGGTTGCCAAGCGTTTTGGCAAACTCATTGGCGTCGACCCCTGGCTCATCAATCCCATGTTTGACCGTTGCGGCGGTGTGGATCTGGGCACACAAGATGGCGTGGAAGCGTTGCAAGCCAGAGTCGACACTTTGCTGTCCAAAGTGAAGAAGAAGTACAAGGAATACGGCATCAAGGAAAAGCCTTTTGTGGTGGTCAAGGCCGACAATCTGGGCGGCAGCGCCGGGCTGATGTCGGTGCGCGATGCCAAAGATGTGCCCGCTCTGGCCAAGAAAGCCTGCGCGGTGGCCGGAAATCCATTTCACGGAGTGCAAGAGTTGATCCTGCAGGAAGGCGTGCTGACGCTGGAGCGCATGAACGACGCAGTGGCTGAACCGGTGGTCTACATGATGGACCGCTATGTGGTGGGCGGTTTCTACCGCATACATGCTGAACGGGGCATCGACGAAGACCTGAACGCACCAGGCTCCAGCTTTGTGCCACTGGCCTTTGACCAGAGCACCCATCTGCCCCAGCCCGGCGTGCGCCCGGGTGCCAGCGCACCCAACCGTTTCTACATGTATGGCGTGATCGGCCGCCTGGCCATGCTGGCAGCCAGCTACGAGTTGGAAGCCACCGATCCGGACGCAGAGCGCTACGACTAGCACCTCGCAGCGCGGTGCACAAGCCCAGTTGCTGCGCCGCAACATGCCTTTTGGGGCATAAATATTTGACTGAACAACGATTGCACTTGGCTTGACCGGGAGCAAAATGGCGATCCCGAACGGAATGGACCCCGACCTCTCTATTGGTCGGCATAACTCGTGTCAGCATCAAAATCGTCTTTAGGAGCGCTCACCCTGGGCGCGATCGGTGTGGTTTACGGGGATATCGGCACCAGCGTGCTGTACGCCATGAAGGAGGTTTTTGGATCCGGCCATGTGCCGTTTACCGAAGCCAACGTCTACGGCATTCTCTCCATCTTTTTTTGGACACTGACCGTCATCGTCTCGTTGAAGTACGTGGTGCTGGTGCTGCGCGCCGACAACCACGGCGAAGGCGGACTTGTGGCCATGTTGGCGCTGGCCTCGCAATCTGTGAAGGACCGGCCGAAGTTGCGACGCGTGTTGTTGCTGGTCGGCGTGTTTGGCACCTGCCTGTTTTATGGCGATGGAGTCATCACACCGGCGATCTCGGTGCTGTCGGCAGTGGAAGGTCTGGAAGTGATTTCCCCGGCCTTCAAGAAGTATGTGATTCCGATGACGCTGGTCATTTTGTTTGGCCTGTTTGCGGTGCAAAAGCGCGGCACCGCA
>CANFNO010000535.1 GCA_947447845.1 Burkholderiales bacterium
CAGCGTGTCGTACGTCACCTGGTGCAACAGGTGATGGTCGAACTGGCGCTCGGGTGTGCCTTCGAAGTCGCTGCTGTCGTGGGCATACACAAAGGCTGCACGTCGCAGCGCTGGCAGGGCCTGCGGCGCTTGAGGGTCCAGGGCCTGCAGCGCATCGTCCCAGAAGACGTGGCCGATGATGCTGGCCTGGCGGGCGGCGTGGCGTTCGCTGGCCGGTAGTGCGTCAAGCCGGGACTGCAGCAGCCCCACCAGCGTGCCCGGCAGGCGAATGGTGTCCAGACGCTCGGCGTACACCTTCCAGTGCGGCTCGCCGACGACGATCACACCGTCGTCGATGAGCTTTCGCACCAGTTCTTCCATGTAGTACGGATTGCCCTCGGCCCGGCCGACGACGAGTTCGGTGAGCTTGGCTGGCACCTCGTCAACGCGCCGCAGCAGCGTCTGCGCCAATTCGCGGCTGTTCGCCACCGACAGCGGGCTGAGCTGAATCATCGTCCCGGGGGTGCCCCAGTTGGGCCGCCGCTCCAGCAGCGTGGGTCGGCCTGTCATCACCAGCATCAGCGGCAGCACATCCGCATGCGCTCGCAGGTGCTGCAACAGGTCCAGCGAACTGTCGTCAACCCAATGCAGGTCTTCGACCAACAGCACGGGCAGCGCGCCGCCCTTGGTGGCCAAGGCTTGCAGGTAGGCACGCAGGGCGGCGAAGGCCTGGTCGCGAAGGCTGCGTGGGTCCAGGCCGCGCAAATGCGGGCTGTCACCAAAGTCCATGCCTGCAAGTTGGCCGATGAGTTGGGCTTGCTGCTCGCCACGCGCGTCGAACCAGGGGCAGAGCCCGTCGACGACCTTGCGCCGCGCCACCTCGGCGCTGTCGGTGTCGGCCACGCCAAACTGCGTGGCCAGCAGGCTGCGCAACAGTCCCCACAGGCGAAGCATGCCGTCGGGCTGCGCGCGCAGGGCCAGCACGCGGCAGTCGGTCAGCGCGGCCATCAGATCGCGCAACAGCCGACTCTTGCCCAGGCCCGCGTCGCCAACCAGCGTCAGCTCCTGCATTTGCCGCGTATCGCGGGCTTGCGCAACCGCATCCAGCAGGCGCCGTAACTCGGCATCGCGGCCCACCATTGGCATGGCCATGCCCTGCAGCCCACGCTCGACGCTGGCCACGCTGCGCTCCAGTGCAGCGCGCACGAGATAGGTCTGCATCGGCGCTTCGATGCCCTTGACTACAAGCAGCGGCTGCGGCTCGAGTTCAAACAGCCCGCGCACCAGGCTCCAGGTGTCGTGGCTGATGCGCAGGGCCCCCGGCGGTGCGCTCTGCTCCATGCGCGCAGCGATGTGCACGGCTGCGCCCATCGCGGTGTTATCGGCCTCCACACCGGCACCAAGTGCCACGTCGCCGGTGTGCACGCCCACGCGCACAGCAAAGTCAGTGATGCCGTGCAGGCGCATCGCGGCCTCGGCCAATTCGCGCCCGGACGCCAGCATGGCCAGCCCGGTGCGCACAGCGCGCTCGGCATCGTCCTCGCGCGCCTCGTTCATGCCGAAGGCGGCCTTCACGCCGTCGCCCGTAAAGCGCAGCACGCGGCCCTGGTGCGCATCGACCAGCGCGGCCATGCGCTGCAGCGCGCCGCTGAGCACATCCAGTGTGTCCTCGGCGTCCAGGCCCTGTGCCATCGCGGTGGAGCCCACCACGTCGGCAAACAGCACCGTTACTTGGCGGTGCTGCAGCCCGGCAGGCCGCAGCAGGCCGGCCAGACGCGCGCGCAGCGGGGCGGTGGCCAGCTCGACCACCGCATCACCCAGGGTGGCGCGCTGGCCTTCCAGTGCCGCAATGGCGGCGCGGCAATCTTCAATGTCCTTGGCAATCATGTTGCGTTGCGTGCGCTGCCCGCCTCATACCCAGTCGCACTCGCAGGTGAAGTGGCGCAGAAAGCGCGGTTGCTTGGTGATCTTCACACCACGGATGCTGGCGGCCTTTTGCTTGACCTCTTCAATCACCTCCGCCGCAAAATCAAAATGTGATTGGGTGTACATGCGGCGCGGAAAGGCCAGCCGCACCAACTCCATGCTGTGGAAGGTTTCGCTGCCGTCGTCCAGGCGTTTGCCAAACATGACCGAGCCAATTTCCACACCGCGAATGCCCCCTTCCAGATACAGCGCATTGCACAAAGCCCAGGCCGGGTAGTGCTGCACCGGCATATCGGGCAATACGCTTTTGGCGTCGATGTACACCGCGTGGCCACCAGTCGGTTTGACAAAGCTCACACCTGCTGCCTCCAGCCGCTCGCCCAAGTATTCGGCGGTGCGCAGTCGATAGCGCAGGTAGTCCTCGTCCATGCCTTCGACCAGTCCGACCGCCAGCGCTTCCAGATCGCGCCCGGCCAGACCTCCGTAGGTGGGAAAGCCTTCGGCCATGATCAGACCATTGCGGACTGCATCCATCCACTCTTCACTGCGCAGCACAATGAAGCCCCCGATGTTGACCATGCCGTCCTTCTTGGCGCTCATGGTGCAGCCATCGCAATAAGAGAACATTTCCTGCACGATGGTTTTGATCGGCGTGTTCTCGTATCCGGCTTCACGCATCTTGATGAACATGGCGTTCTCCGAGAAGCGACAGACATCCATGATGAAAGGCTTGCCGTGCTTCTTGAGCAGGGCCGCATAGGCGCGGATATTGGCCATCGAAACGGGTTGTCCGCCGCCGGTGTTGTTGGTCACCGTAATCATGCCAAACGGAATGCGCTCACCCTGGGTCTGCAACAAGGCCTCGACCCGTTGCAAATCAATATTGCCCTTGAACGGATGAATGACTGCGGGCTGCAGGCCTTCGGCAATCACCAAGTCAACCGCCTCCACACCCAGGTACTCCAGGTTGGCGCGCGTGGTGTCAAAGTGGCAGTTGTTGGGCACCAGATCACCCTTTTTGCAGACCGCTGTAAACAGCACTTTTTCAGCGGCGCGGCCTTGGTGCGTTGGCACAAAGAACTGCATGCCGGTGATGTTCTGGATCACCGCTTCGAGCCGGTAATAGCTGCGTGCACCGGCATAGCTTTCGTCGCCCTCCATGATGGCGCCCCACTGCCGCGAGGACATAGCGCCGGTGCCGGAATCGGTCAGCCAATCGATCAACACATCTTCGGCGTGAAGCTTGAAAACGTTGAGCTTGGCTTCCTCCAGCAAGTGCACACGCTCCTGGCGTGTCGTCATACGGATGGGTTCGACACTTTTGATGCGAAAGGGTTCGATAAGCGTTTTGGGCATGATGCAATGAATGTGCTGGCTTGGAAGTTGGTGAAAGTAGCA
>CANFNO010000536.1 GCA_947447845.1 Burkholderiales bacterium
CAGCGATGCTCGGGCGCCTGATTTGGGATACCCTCAATCGGGCATTCAGGCGTTCCGGGCGTTGAACGTGTTATCGACTCCACCATCTTGCGCGTGCCTTCAGGATCGTTAACCCACTTGCCATAGAACTCAAACGGGCATGCAGCAACTCCATTGGAGTCTTCGCCAGAATTGATCTTTCCGGTGTATCCGCGGTGGACTAGCTTGTACAGGTGATTGTTCGACTGCTGGTTTTTGCGCGCATCGCGGATCAGGCTGGTTGACAATTCCGCATACTGGATGCCCATATCCTCGGTGCCGCACTCGCCCAGACTGCGGCCATCGAAACCGACAATGGCTGAATGCCCGAAGTAGGAATAGACGCCATCGAAACCGGTGGCGTTGGCTACGGCCACATACACATTGTTCATCCAGGCCATGCACTTGGCCACCATCACCTGCTGATCCTTCGCCGGGTACATATAGCCCTGGCACCGGACAATCAGTTCCGCGCCGCGCATGGCGCAATCACGCCAGATCTCCGGGTAGTTGCCGTCGTCGCAAATGATCAGGCTGATCTTCATACCTTTGGGGCCTTCGGACACATAGGTGCAGTCACCGGGATACCAGCCTTCGATCGGAGTCCACGGCATGATCTTGCGATACTTTTGAACAATCTCACCCTTGTTGTTCATCAGGATCAGCGTGTTGTACGGTGCCTTGTTGGGATGCTCCTCATGGCGCTCGCCGGTAAGGGAGAACACGCCCCACACATTGGCCTTGCGGCAGGCTTCCGCAAAAATGTCGGTCTCGGCTCCGGGAATGGTCGACGCGGTCTCGTACATCTCCTTGGCGTCGTACATGATTCCGTGCGTTGAATATTCTGGGAACACCACCAGATCCATACCGGGAAGCCCCTGCTTCATGCCAATCAGCATCTCCGCGATTTTTCTGGCGTTGGCAAGCACCTCGGCCGTGGTGTGAAGTCTGGGCATTTTGTAGTTAACGACTGCAACTCCGACGCAATCATCACTGCTTCCAATATCACCGTGTCTCATAACGTACTCCTTGGGGTTAAAAAAATTCAAACAGTCAAGAATGACTTGACCTTCTCATGGCTGAGTCCAGCGCGGGACTCCTCGTGCACGATTCGCCCGCCATCCAGAACCACGAAGCGGTCGGCCAGGTCCAGGGCAAAACTCAGTACCTGCTCGGAGACAACAATGGCAAAGCGTCGCTCCTTGCGCAGCAGGTTCAGGGTTCGGGCGAGTTCCTTGATGATGGAGGGCTGAATGCCCTCAGTGGGCTCATCAAGAATGAGTACTTTGGGATCGGAGACCAGGGCGCGCGCAATGGCCAACATCTGCTGCTGGCCACCGGACAGGTTTCCGCCCATGCGGTATTTCATCTCCATCAGCACCGGGAAGAAGCGATAGATATATTCCGGCACGCTGCGGTATCCGGAATGCTCGCAACCGCTCAGGATATTCTCTTCAACGGTCAAAAATGGAAAGATCATGCGCCCCTGCGGGACGAACGCCAGTCCCTTTCGCACGCGCTCGAAGCTCTCAAGGCGCGTCAAGTCGGTACCTTGCAGAGACATATTTCCGGATCGGATGGGCAGCATTCCAATCAGCGCCTTCAAGAGCGTTGTCTTGCCCATTCCGTTGCGTCCCATGATCGCCACAGACTCTTCGCTGTCAACATGAAGTGACACATCCCAAATGGCTTGCGATTCACCATAAAAGACATTCAGGTTATTTACTTCAAACACATTTATTCCTTAATGGCCGAGGTACACGTCGATCACACGGGGATCCTCCTGCACCTGTGCCACCGAGCCTTCGCTGAGCAGTCGGCCCTGATGCAATACGGTGACCTTGTGCGCGATGCGCTTTACGAAGTCCATGTCATGCTCAATGACGATGACGGACTTGCCGCGTGAAATACGGTTCAACAAGTCGGCGGTCTGCTCCCTTTCGCGCGGGCTCATCCCGGCAACCGGTTCATCCAGCAGGAGCAGATCGGGTGACTGGATCAGCAGCATGCCAATCTCCAGCCATTGCTTCTGCCCGTGACTGAGTCGACCGGCCTTCTGGTCCAGCAACTCGCGCAGGAATACCTGCTCCGCAGTGGATGTGATGCGCTCCCTGACCTGCTCGCTGCGGCGGAAGAACAGCGACCCCCATACATCCTGCCCCTCGGGCAGCGAAATCTCAAAGTTTTCCGTCACGGTGAGGTCTTCGTAGACCGACGGGGTTTGGAACTTTCGACCAACCCCGGCTCGCACGATCTGGTGCTCAGACAGGGCAGTCAGATCGATGCCATTGAAGAGTACGCGCCCGGAAGAGGGGCGTGTCTTGCCGCAGATCATGTCGAGCAGTGTGGTCTTGCCCGCGCCATTAGGCCCGATGATGACCCGCAGCTCGTTGCGCTCGACAGACAGACTCAGGGCATCAACAGCCCGGAAGCCATCGAACGAAACCGTCAGTTCCTCGACACGCAATATGGTCTTTGAGTCAGTGTCGGCGCGGGTGGCTGCACCCTGCGGCGCTCGAATGCCGCGCGCACGCGTGGCGGCGATCATGGCGCACCTCGCACGACGGAACGTCGACTGAGTACCCGGGTGACTAGACCGGCCAGACCGTTGGGCATGATCATGACCACCAAAATAAATAGTGCACCCAGCGCAAAGAGCCAGCCTTCAGGAAATGTTTCCGACAAATACGATTTCAGGAAACCGATGAACAGTGCACCGACCACCGCCCCAGGGATGGATAGTCGCCCGCCGACAGCGGCATATATCACCATCTCGACTGACGCTGCAACGCCGACCACGCTGGGGGCAATCAAGCCGACCTGTGCGCTGTAGAAGGCACCCCCAATGGAGGACAGAATGGCCGACAGCGTGAAAACAAAGGCCTTGATGTGTGCCGTGTTGTAGCCGCTGAAGCGAACCCGGTCTTCGCGGTCGCGGATGGCAATCAGAATCTTTCCGAAGCGACTGCGCACCACGGCCAGCGCCAACAACATGGCCAGGGAAACTGCCACGGACTGCACCAGGTACATCACCAGTTTTGCCTGGTCGCCGATGATGTCCAGGCCCAGAAGGGTGCGGAAATCGGTAATGCCGTTGGCGCCGCCGGTATCCCCTTGTTGACCCACGATCAGAACCGTCATGGCCAATGCCAGCGAAAGCGTCACGATTGAAAAGTAGACCCCGCCAACACGCTTTTTGAAGATCAGGAAAGAGAACAGGTAGGCCAGCAGCGCAGGCACCAACAGAATGAGCAGCAGGGTGAACAGCAAACTGTTGAAGGG
>CANFNO010000537.1 GCA_947447845.1 Burkholderiales bacterium
ACACCTGGGATGCCGAATATGGTGTCCACACCATAGGCCTCCAAGAGCTTTATGAGAACTTCGCCACATGTAGCCATGTTTGCCCCAAGACATTGCAGACACCAGTCACAACCCACCTAGCGCTTCGTCGCTATCGAGGAACTGTGGCGGATTATGTTTCGCGCTTTACACGGGCAACAAACGACTATTTCGCATAACAGCCATGCGGTTTTTTCGTGCCTGACTTTTCATGCTTCTGGTTTACCTTCATCGGGCCATAGGGGTTGCCGACTCCTGAATTCGACCTCCCCCGGTCAGCGGGAAAGGACACAAATTGACTCTCAACGGAGAAACCAGATGGTTGCCAGCATTCACAACACACTCCCCTTGAACGCACAGCGTTTTGGCATTGCCGGTGTGCAAATGCAGGTGTCAATCCTGGAGGAAAACATCACCTCTATGGCGCACTACGTTGCCCACATCAAGCAGCGCTTCCCCTGGGTCAGCATGGTGCTGTTTTCAGAGCTTGCGCCCTTTGGCCCGAGCATTGCCCAGGCGCAACCCCTGCCTGGCGAAGCCGAGGCCCGACTGGCAGCCATTGCCCGTGAGAACCGCGTGTGGCTGATTCCAGGCTCCCTGTTTGAAAGCCGTGACGGAGCGGTCTACAACACCACGCCGATCATCAACCCGGATGGCGTGGTCATTGACCGCTTCTCCAAATTGTTTCCCTTTCATCCTTACGAAAAAGGGGTGACGGCGGGCAATCGGTTTGTCGTTTTTGATGTGCCGGATGTGGGCCGTTTCGGCGTATCGAATTGCTATGACATGTGGTTCCCGGAAACCACCCGGCAACTCATGGCTATGGGGGCAGAAGTCATTTTGCATCCCACCATGACCGACACCATAGACCGCGAGGCCGAACTGGCAATCGTGCGCGCTTCGGCCATCACCAACCAGGTCTATTTCTTTGACATCAACGGCGTGGGCGGTGGTGGCGTGGGCCGATCCATCGTGGTGGACCCGTCTGGCTATGTGCTGCACCAGGCTGGCTCTGGCGCCGAAATCATCCCGATCGAGGTCGACCTGGCGCGCCTGCGTTACGAGCGTGAAAACGGTGCGCGCGGCCTGGGCCAGCAACTGAAAAGTTTTCGTGACCGGGGCTGTGATTTCGAGGTCTACCGCGACCGCCTCGCCCCCGGCGACTTACTGCGTTCTCTCGGGCCGCTGCGCAAGCCGGGCGACCCCCTTTAGCTTTTCACCCACAACAACAAGAGGAGACCTGAGTATGGAAAAAGTTCGCAACGTATCCGACCTGCTGCTGATGTTCCACCGCAATGAGCGGCCCATCTACTTCATCAGCGCCACCAATTTCAACCTCCTCGGCATTGACCGCTGGGTGAACCGGTTTCGCTACATCAGCTACATCGACTGCTTCGACGGTCGTCACCCCAACGTCTTCGTGCCATCGGCTACACCCCATGCCGAGTTCGAGTCGATTGAAGACATCAACAACCACCTGCTGCAACACAAGGACGTGATCGACCTGATCGAGCGCCGTGGCGGCAGACCAGTCGCCACCTTTTTGATGTTTGACGAGAAGACCGAAGAGCTGGCCAAAGATATTGGCATGGAAGTGTGGTTCCCGCCAGCGTCCCTGCGCCAGCGCTGCGACAACAAAATGGAAACGGTACGCATCGGCAACAAGGCGGGGGTGTTTTCGGTGCCGAACGCACTGGAGAAAGTTGATAGTTTTGAGCATCTGATGCAGATCGCCGATCGCGCAAAGCTGGGACACGACCTGGTGGTGCAGTCGGCCTTTGGTGATTCGGGCCACACCACTTTCTTCATCGCCAACGAAGACGACTTCAACAAGCACAAAGACGAGATCATCAACGACCCTGAGGTCAAGATCATGAAGCGCATCAACTGCCGTGGTGCCACGCTGGAGGCCTGCGCCACCCAGTCGGGCACCTTGGTCGGCCCGCTGTTGACGGAAGTGGTCGGCGCGCGCGAACTCACGCCCTACAAGGGCGGCTGGTGCGGCAACGAGGTGTTTCCCGGAGCCTTTTCCGAAGAGGTGCGCGCCAAAGCCCGTGATATGGCAGAGCGCTTTGGCAACCAGCTATTGCAAGAAGGATACCGGGGCTATTTCGATCTCGACTTCCTGATCGATGTGGACAGCGGCGAGGTCTATTTGGGCGAGTTGAATCCGCGCATTTGTGGCGCCAGCCCGATGACCAACCATGCCGCTTTTGCCTATGCCGATGCACCGCTGTTTCTATTCCACTTGCTGGAGTTTTCGGGTATGCCGTTTGAGCTGGACGTGCGCCAGCTCAACGAGCGCTGGGCCCAGCCGCACTTTATTGATTCCTGGGCGCAACTGGTCATCAAGTACACCGAAGACAAGATCGACCAAGTGACCCATGCCCCGCCGACTGGCATCTACCGCATGGCCGATGACGGCTCGGTGGCTTACCAGCGCTTTGACCTGGAACGCCGTGCGATCGATAACGAGCGTGAGGCGTTTTTCATGCGCATTACCGGCCCGGGGGACTACCGCTATGAAGGTGCCGATCTGGGCATTCTCATCACGCGCGGCCGCCTGATGGATGACAACTTCAAGCTGAATGTGCGTGCCCGCGACTGGATTCGCGGTATCAAGAACTACTACGCCGGCAAGCCGCTGCTGGTGCAAACACCTGACACTCCGAGCCACGGAATGTTCAAAATGCTCTAATCGGGAACGATGCCCATCCACACCCGTTTTGAGACGCTCATTGAAGACCAACCGGGGCCAATGTGGCAGGCGCTTTTCGCCCGCTTCTGGCCCGGTTATCGCAACTGGTTCCTTCGTGGCGGGGTGGTTGGGCGACCTGGCTTTCTGGAGTGTCGGCGGGCCTTACGCACGCACATGCCGGAGTTGGTGCCGACTTTGGAACGCCTGACAGAGCTTGCCGGTGGGGGCGATATCGAAGCGCGCTTTCTCTCCCTGTGGTGCCCACCCCCCTATATCAGCGGTTGCGCTCAGGGCGTTTGGATTGACCCTCTTGGCAATGAAGCGCCGGGGCTGTTTCGCAATTACGATTTTGCGCCGGTGCTGCTCGAAGGCAGCTGGCTTGCCACCCGATGGACGGGCCAGCGCGTGCTGGCAATGGGCGACTGTATGTGGGGAGCGCTCGATGGATGCAATGAGGCCGGACTCGCAGCCTCCCTGTCCTTTGGTGGCCGCACTGCACATGGAGAAGGCTTTGGTGTGCCGTTGGTACTGCGCTATCTGCTTGAGGTTGCGGAGTCTACAGCGCAAGCCGTAAAG
>CANFNO010000538.1 GCA_947447845.1 Burkholderiales bacterium
CACAGGCTGAGCGGCACGCTGGAGGTCGGTGGCCAGGAGCACTTCTATCTGGAAGGCCAGATTGCGTATGTGCTGCCCATGGAGCAAAACCAGTGGACGGTGTACAGCAGCACCCAGCACCCCGGCGAGGTGCAGCACTGGGTGGCGCACGCACTCGGCATCGACAACCACGCCGTGCGCGTGGAGTGCCGGCGCATGGGTGGCGGCTTTGGTGGCAAGGAAACCCAGGCCGGGCATCTGGCCGTTTGGGCAGCTGTTGCGGCCAAAAAAGTCGGTCAGGCCATCAAGCTGCGCTTTGACCGCGACGACGATTTCATGGTTACCGGCAAACGCCACCCGTTTGAATACGCCTATACGGCGGGCTTTGACGACACGGGGCGCCTGACCGCCCTGCAACTGATGATGGCCGCCAACTGCGGCTTTAGCGCCGACCTGTCCGGGCCGGTGGCCGACCGGGCCATCTTCCACAGCGACAACGCCTATTACCTGGAGCATGTGGACATCGCGTCCTACCGCTGCAAGACGAATACGCAAAGCCACACGGCGTTTCGCGGTTTCGGCGGGCCCCAGGGCGTGATCCTGATCGAGGCCATCATGGGCGACATCGCGCGCCGCTTGAAGATGGACCCGCTCGATGTGCGCCTGCGCAATCTCTACAGCGACGAAGCATTGGCGGATGGCAGCGGCAAACGCGACACCACGCATTACCAGATGCAGGTGGAGGACAACATCCTGCAGCCCTTGATCAGCACGCTCGAAGCCAGCAGTGACTACCGCAAACGCCGCGCAGAAATCGAACGCTGGAACGCGCAGAGCACGGTGCTCAAGCGTGGCATCGCATTGACGCCGGTGAAATTCGGCATCAGCTTTACCGCAACCTTGTTCAACCAGGCCGGTGCGCTGGTGCATGTCTACACCGATGGCAGCGTGCAGGTGAACCACGGTGGCACCGAAATGGGCCAGGGCCTGCACACCAAGGTTTCGCAAATTGTGGCCGACGAATTGGGCATTCCCTTCGAGCGCGTGATGGCTACTGCCAGCGACACCAGCAAGGTGGCCAATGCCTCAGCCACCGCCGCGTCTGCGGGCACCGATCTGAATGGCCGCGCCGCCCAGTTTGCTGCGCGCCATGTGCGTGACAACCTGGCTGCGTTTGTGTGCGGGTTGGATGGTTGTGGCGCAGGTGCCATCCGCTTTGCGGGTGGCCAGGTGCACTCGCCAAAAACCAGCCGAAGCTTTGAACAGGTGGTGGGCATGGCCTACGCCAACCGCATCCAGCTCTGGAGCGACGGCTTTTACCGCACGCCCAAAATCCACTACGACAAGACTACGCTGAGCGGTCGCCCCTTCTATTACTTTGCCTATGGCGCGGCCTGCACCGAGGTGGCCATTGATACGCTGACGGGCGAGAGCAGAGTGCTGCAAGTCGACATCCTGCATGACGTCGGTCGGTCCATCAATCCGGCCATCGACGTGGGCCAGATTGAAGGCGGCTTTGTGCAAGGCATGGGCTGGCTGACAACCGAACAACTGGTCTGGAATGACAAGGGGTACCTGACCACGCACGCGCCCAGCACTTACAAAATTCCGACCGCCGGTGATGTTCCGCAGCACCTCAAGGTGGCGCTGTGGCCCGAGCCCAATCGTGAAGACAACGTGTTTGGCAGCAAGGCCGTGGGTGAACCACCGTTCATGCTGGCCATCAGCGTGTATGAGGCGCTGCGCCATGCCGTCGAGCAAGCACGTGGTGATGGCCTGGTCGTGCAACTTACAGCACCCGCCACTGCCGAAAATGTGTTGCGCGCCTTGAAGTAGCCAGCGCGCAAGCCAAGCGCCGGCGGGCGCTTTGCCTCAGCCCTGAAATTCGCATATAGTCGTCTCATTCGTACATCGATATAAACGACTTTCAGGGTGTGACTCTATGGCAGACGGTGCGGTTGCAAGCGCGATTCAAGCAGACCAAGCTGTCTGGAAAATCCTGGTCGTCGACGACGAACCCGCGATTCACCAAGTCACCAAACTGGCGCTGCGCAATCTTTCCGTATTGGGCCGCCCCTGCCAACTGATCAACGCCCTATCCGCCAAAGATGCCCGCGAGCAACTGGCGAAACATCCCGACATCGCCGTGGTCCTGCTGGATGTGGTGATGGAAACCGAAAACGCCGGACTCGATTTCATCAAGCATGTCCGCGATCAGGCCGCCAACGCACTGATCCGCATCATTCTGCGCACCGGCCAGCCCGGGCAAGCACCCGAACGCCAGGTCATGCTGGACTACGACATCAACGACTACAAAGAAAAGACGGAGCTCACGGCCAGCAAGCTATTTACCTCCGTGATGTCGAGCATCCGCACTTTTGGGCACCTGCAAAACATGGAGAAATACCAGCGCGCGGTCGAAGTTCTGGGTGGCCTCAACACCGCGGTGTTTGCAGCACCGGATACCCAGGCGCTGTCGCTGGCATTGGTATCGCAAATAAACGCATTGCAGATGTTCAGCGATATCGATTGCAAGTTGGAAGACAGCGATAACGACACCCTTGGCACAACGGATTTGCCGCGCAATGCCCAGGCACAGCAAGCGTCAATACAACCGGTACAGGTGTCGCCTGGAACCTCAATCGCTGATGATGGAGTGCATGTCGTCTCGATGGCACTAGCCAACGGCCAGGCCTTGACGTTTTACCTGTCTGCCCCCCAGCCCCTAACAGACGCCGCGCTCCGCTTACTCGGTTTATGGGTGCAAAGCGCCCGACTGGCAGTGGCGCATTGGTCCGCCACTGACTGACCAAAGCACCCTCAGCCATGCGTCAACGTCTACCCAACCCGAATCTTCAAGTCCGCAGGTTGGTGCACGAAC
The DNA here is from genome assembly GCA_947447845.1 of Burkholderiales bacterium. The sequence goes on from CANFNO010000538.1 coordinate 2,861, forward strand.
TGAATACCCCGCTAGGTGTCAGCACGATGGTCGCATCCATGTTGCCGACACAGCTTGACGACATTCTGGCCGCACTGGATGCCAAGTCCCCGGAAGACATGGCCGAACTGGTAAGCGAGTGGCGCGAAGCCACTGCCCTGCTGCATTCGAGCCTGCAGCTCTGCGTGCAGATTCTGGACGGTACGCGTTCTGCCAACCCAACCCCGACGAACGCTTTGCCTTTGATCGACCTGCAATCCACTTTGCAAAGCGCTGTCGCCATCAGCCTGGCACGCCAACCCGATATCCAGGTGCAGTGCCAGTGTCTGTTTGCGCACCCGGTGCACGTGCATGACGACCTTGGCGCGTGGCATCAGGTCATCGGCAATCTGGTGGCCAACTCGCTGCTGCACGGCTTTGCCGGGCGAGGCCACGGCGCGATTCGCATCAC
>CANFNO010000539.1 GCA_947447845.1 Burkholderiales bacterium
CCATGCGCACCAATCTACCCGTTACGCAAAATGCCTATGACTTCCCCGGTTCGGAGACCTTGCTCTCAACGACCGATACCACCAGCCGAATCACCTACGCAAATAGCGCATTTATACGCACCAGTGGGTTTGAGCTAGATGAGTTAATGGGGCAAACACACAATATGGTGCGACATCCAGACATGCCGGTAGAGGCATTTGCCGACATGTGGAAATGTCTTAAGGACGGATATTCCTGGACCGCATTGGTAAAGAACCGGCGCAAAGATGGAGACCACTATTGGGTGCGGGCGAACGCAGCGCCCATGGTGCGCAATGGAAAATTGACGGGCTATTTGTCTGTGCGCACCAAGCCTCTGGCGGCAGAAGTAAGAGGAGCTGAAGATCTGTACAGTCGCTTTCGTGAGGGCCGTGCTGGCGGTCTGGCATTCCACCGCGGCCTGATAGTGCGCACCGGGCTGTTGCGCTGGCTCAGCGCGCCAAAGTTGATGCCAGTCGCCTGGCGTGTGCGCATCCCCATGCTAACGCTTGCGGTAGTCATGGTGGCATCGCTGGCTTTGTCTGGACTGGAGACTGCAGCATGGGCAACATCAGGTGCGGCCATGCTGGTCGCGCTAATGCTGGCTTGGTGGACCATAGAGGCGCAAGTTACAGCACCTCTTGCCAAGGTACTGGGTGCCGCCCAACAGGTTGCCAGCGGCACAACTTCCGACGAGTTGAATCTGGACCGCTGTGACGAAATCGGGCTAATCGCCCGTGCGATATCCCAGTCCGGCTTGAATTTGCAGGCGTTGATGGCAGACGTGAAGGAGCAGGTTGCAGGTGTGGAAGTGGCGAGCAAGGAAATTGCTTCTGCCAATCTGGATCTCTCCAACCGAACCGAGCAGACTGCTTCGAACCTGGAGCAGACAGCGGCTGCCATGGAGCAGCAGACCGCAACCGTGCGTCAAAACTCGGATACCGCGCAACAGGCAAGCCAGCTGGCAAGAACCACAACCGAAGTAGCTGTAAGAGGCGGTCAGGCCATGGGTAATGTGGTGACCACCATGGGCCTCATATCCGATTCGAGCCACAAGATCGCCGACATCATCAGCGTCATTGACGGCATTGCATTTCAGACCAATATTCTGGCGCTCAATGCCGCAGTTGAAGCTGCACGCGCAGGGGAACAGGGCAGGGGTTTTGCGGTGGTTGCCAGTGAGGTGCGCAGCCTGGCGGGTCGCTCGGCCGCCGCAGCCAGAGAAATCAAGGTGTTAATTGATGACTCGGTGGGAAAAGTCGCAGGAGGCTCGCAGTTAGTTGCCGAAGCGGGCCAGACCATGCTGGAAGTGGTGCAGCAGGTGGGTCAGGTCAACCTGTTAATCGCAGAGATCACCTCGGCCTCCAAAGAGCAGGCCATAGGCATTGGCCAAGTGGGCCAGGCGGTGGCCCAACTCGATGAAATGACCCAACAAAACGCAGCGATGGTCGAACAAAGCAGCGCAGCCGCCAACAGCATGAGTGAGCAAGCCGTGCGCCTGATGGACGCGGTGCACGTTTTCTCGGTCGACTGATCAGGCCGGGCTTGCGCTCAGCCCAAACTCCTACTTACAGGTCAAGCAGGGTGGTGTATTCCAGCCACTGGTCTTCCAGCGTCTTCAATTCCTGATTCACAAGCTTCAGGCGTTTGCCCGTTTCGGCAATCACGCTCGGGTGCGGGTTGGTGGAGAGTTTGTCTTCCAGGGCCGTTCCCTCCGCATTCAGCGTTGCCATCTTTTCGTCCACCGCAGCCAACGCCTTTTTCCACTGGCGGATCTGTTCGGGCGAATGGGCCGGTGCTGCGACAGGGGCTGCCACTGCAACAGTCGCCTTGGGTGCCAGGTTCTTGGCCTCTTCCTTGGCCAATTCGCGCTGACGCTTGGCTTCGTCCAGCAGATATTTCTGGTAGTCGTCCAGATCGCCATCAAACGGTTCCACACCGCCGCGTGAAACCATCCAGAACTCGTCGCACACGGCGCGCAGCAGGGCGCGGTCGTGGCTGACCAGCATGACAGTGCCTTCAAACTCGTTCAGCGCCATAGACAGCGCTTCGCGTGTCGCCAGATCCAGGTGATTGGTTGGCTCGTCCATAAGCAGCAGGTTGGGGCGTTGCCAGACCAGCATGCACAGCACCAGACGGGCTTTTTCGCCACCGCTCATGCTGCCCACGGCCTGTTTGACCATGTCGCCACTGAAGTTGAAGTTACCCAGGAAGCTGCGCAAATCCTGCTCTCGCGTGGCCTGGCCACCAAGCTTGCCGCTGGCCGTCATGTCCTTGACCATGCGGATCATGTGTTCCAGCGGGTTGTCAGCCGGGCGCAGAACGTCGAGTTCCTGCTGCGCAAAGTAGCCGATGTTCAGGCCGCGGCCTTCGGTGACTTCACCGCCGAGTGGCTCCAAATCGCGCGCCACGGTTTTCACCAAGGTTGATTTGCCCTGGCCATTGGCGCCCAAAATGCCGATACGCTGACCCGCCAGCACCGACTTGCTGACATTGCGCACGATGACTGTGGGCGGCGTTTTGGGAGGCGAGCCTTCGGGTGCCGGGTAACCAAAACTCACACCGGTCATGGAGAGCATGGGGTTGGGCAGGTTGGCCGGCTCCGCAAATTCAAAGGTGAAATCGGCTTCGGACAGCAGGGGCGCAATCTTTTCCATGCGATCCAGCGCCTTGACCCGGCTTTGTGCCTGCTTGGCCTTGCTGGCCTTGGCCTTGAAGCGGGCAATGAACTTTTGCAGGTGGGCGATTTTGTCCTGCTGCTTGGAGAAGGCGTTTTGTTGCAGCTCCATCTGCTCGGCGCGCATGTCTTCAAACTTGCTGTAATTGCCGCCATAGCGCATCAGCTTGGCCGCGTCGATGTGCAGGGTGACGTTGGTCACCGCATCCAGAAATTCCCGGTCGTGGCTGATGACCACCATGGTGCCTTCGTACTTTTTGAGCCAGGCTTCCAGCCAGACCAGGGCGTCCAAGTCCAGGTGGTTGGTGGGTTCGTCCAGCAGCAACAGGTCAGACGGGCACATCAGTGCGCGTGCCAACTGCAGCCGCATGCGCCAACCGCCGGAGAAGCTGTTGACCGGGTTTTCCAGTTCGGTGGTCTTGAAGCCCAGACCCAGAATCAGCGCCTGTGCGCGCGATGGCGCGTCGTGCTCACCCGCGTCATGCAGGGCCATGTAGGCGTGCGCCATGCGGTCGTAATCGTCGGTGGCTTCCGCGGCGGCCACTTCAATGCGAGCGTCGTTTAGCTCGGTATCGCCTTCCACCACG
>CANFNO010000540.1 GCA_947447845.1 Burkholderiales bacterium
AGCTCATCAATGTTGTGGTCGCGCTCGACAATGCGCGGTGCGCGGTTGGTATGCATCGCACATGATTTGCGGCCCCAGACCTCGCGGTAATAGAGCTTCGAGTATTCGTTCATGAACTGCGCACGGTTGATGATGCCCACCGGGCGCGTCCCCTCCAGCATAGCCAGCGCATGCAGGGCTGCATTGCCCAAAAATATGCGGGCGACAAAATCATTGCTATCGCCTTCCACCACGGTAGGCGCAGGTGTGATTGCAAGGTTGCGGATCTGCCCGGAGCTCGCGGCTCGGCTGAGCTCTGGAAAGACGGCAACCTGACGTTCGTTCAATACATTCAGCACTTCGGTTTCCACCGCAACTGCGGGGTCAGCCTGCGGATAGCCCAGAAAATAGCCCTGTCCAAAGGCCAGGCCCATGTCGCGCAGCACGCGCAAGTCGTCGGCAGACTCTATCCCCTCGGCCACCAACTGGCTGCCAAAGATGGTGGCAATCTGTTGCAAGGCCTGAATGGTTTTGACCTTGTCGCCCAGGGTGCTGACGTCTTTGATGAAGTAGCGGTCAATCTTGACGATGTCGGGTTTGAGCTGAGACCACAGGCGCAGGCTGGAATGGCCATCGCCAAAGTCGTCCAGCGCCAGACCGATACCCTTGCCGCGCAAACTGCTCAGCGTATTGGCCAGCAAGTCCATGTCTTTGATGCGCTCATGCTCGGTGATTTCAAGCACCAGTTCGCGCGGCAGCACACCGCTGCGCACGACTTGCTCCAGCAGGTGGTCTGCGCCAAGGGTGGTGCAGAGCTGCATGAGTGCGCTGGCGCTGATGTTGACGAACAGCAGACCAGGTGCTTTGATTTGGCCCCAGGTCTTGAGTGCTATGGACACCGCTGCGTACTCAAATTCAAACAGCAGCTGCTCTTCAGCGGCTGCCTTCAGCAGCGCATCAGGCGTGTGCAACGCCGTGCCGCGCGGTCCGCGTATCAGCGCTTCATGCGCGTAGATGCCGGTTTTACTCAGGTTCAGAATCGGCTGAAAAACAGGATACAACGCACCCTCTTCCAGCACGCATTCCAAAGGACCATGGCCACCACTGAAGTGGACTTGTGACAACGTATTGGCTTGGCTCACTCGGCAGGCACCATGCTGCAAATGCGGTTGATGCACTGAACCCGCATGCCCGTCTGCTTCGGCGGTGCTGCTTCCATCTCTCTAATTTGGGCGATGCGTACCGTGCAATCGCCGGCAATGGTGGAGCAAAGCGCGCTGTCAGAAATTCCGACACGCTTCTGCGTCTTTCGGTAATCCTTCAGAAACTCTCCTGCAATCTGGCTTGAATTCATGTGGCCAACGCGCACATAACTCAGTGCCCCGACGAAGCCAAAATATTCGATGCCCAATTTCTTTAGTGGCGAATGTTCTTGCGCGCTGCGCATGTCACGCACACATTGCGCGTAGGCGTTGGTGTCGCGGTACATCTGTTTGAAGCATTGCTCCTGTGCCTTGCGTGCTTCCTCGGCGATAGTTTTTTGGTCTACGGCCGAAACGGCCAACGCGCCATGCGAAAGGCTGCAAAGCACAACCGCCATGGTCAATGCAAAAGGAGATGGGTACTTCGCTCGATTCATTGCACTCTCAATGGAAAAAGGCCCTCCGGTTAAAGGAGGGCCTGCTGATGTTGTCGGACTTAGTTCAAACGCGTTACGCGCGGTGCCGGCGGGCTTACCGGCGAGTTGGCCTTGAAATAGGCAATGAAGGCGTCCAGGTCCAGCATTTTGGTATCGGTGATGTTGGTGCCGGTTGCCATCACTTTGAAGTTGTCACCGCCACCCGCCAGGAAGCTGTTGGTCACAATCTTGTAGCTCTTGGTTGGGTCGATGGCTACACCGTTGAGCTTGAGCGACCCGGCCACGATGCGATTGCCAAGCCCTGCAGCAAGACCTGCAGGCTGGCCGTTGTCGTAGCTGTAGGTCAGACCCTTGGAGGGTTGCAGTAAACGGCCTACCGAGTTGGTGGCGGCGTTGGTCTTGGCCGTGTTGTTAGGCGCTTCCCATTGCTGCTCCAGCAGACGCAAGATTTGCGCGCCGGTCAGATTCAAGGTGGACAGGGTGTTGCCAAAGGGCTCGACCGTGTTCAGTGCGGCGTAGGTCACGGTGCCGGGCGCGGTAAAGGTCAGGTCGGCACGCACACCGCCGGGGTTGGTGAAGGCGATGTCGGCACCGCCGGGCACGCCCATCAGATACGAGTCGGCCATCACGTCACCCATGGCGCCTTCCGCGGTTTCATCGCGTCCGGTCACACCGGCCACCGTCATCAGTGCGCGGTTCAGACTTGCTGTAATGGTGCCCACACCTTGACCGGCCAGCGTCGCGGACAGGGTCTTGTACTTGGTTACCAACGCATCCACAGTCGCGTCTTTGGCTACTGAAGTAAAGCCGGTCGGCAGGCTGGCATTGACCACAGCATCAGCCTGAATCACAGGTACCGTGTTGGCACTGACGGAGACCAGACCCTTGCTCGGCTGCAGCACCAGATCAATGGCGCTGACGGCACCGCCGTAGTAGCCGGTGGATGTCAGCAGGATGTTCTTCTTGGCGGTCTTGGCGGCATAGTTGCACACATATTCCTGGTGCGTGTGGCCGCTGACAATCACATCCACATCGGCGCTCAATTTGTCCACGATGGTGGTGATGTCACCTGAAAAGCCGGGGCAGGTTTTGTCGTTGACCGTGGTGGCCGTGGTCTGGCCACCCTGGTGAATCAGCACCACCACTGCATTCACGCCATTGGCCTTGAGTTGGGCTGCGTACTGGTTGATCACCGCCGACTCTTCCTTGAACTCCAGACCTGCCACGCCTGCGGCAGAAACGGCTGTGGGCGTGCCCTGGAATGTCAAGCCGACAAAGCCGACGCTGACCGTGCCAAAGCGCTTGATATAGGTTGCGGGCAGAAGCGTCTTGCCAGTTGCGGTGACATTCACGTTGGCAGCCAGGTACTTGAACTTGGCACCGGGGTAAACACCGTTCACCAGACAAGTGTCGGAGCCGACCACGCCCTGTGAACCGGAGGCCGGGAAGCAGCCGCCGTTCTGCATGCGAAGCAGTTCCACGCTGCCACGATCAAATTCGTGGTTGCCCACGGACGACACTTCCAGGCCGATGGTGTTGAGAATGTCCACTGTGGCTTCGTCATGGGTGATCATGGATTCAAAGGGCGAGGCACTGATGGAATCGCCCGCACCGACCACGATGTTGTTGGCGTTTTCTGTCTTCAGGTTCTTCACCAGCG
>CANFNO010000541.1 GCA_947447845.1 Burkholderiales bacterium
ATCAGGGTGTCAAACGGGAAACCCTTGCGGTTGTCACCCCGGTTGTCATGTAACAGGTCCGTCATGAATGGGCCGAATTCTTTGCGGCCCCAATAGGCGCTGAGCTTTTCCCCTATGGATGGGAAATTTTGACAAACTGTCTTGAAGTCTTCGTTGTTGTCCATGTGTGGCTGCATGGCGCTGAACTCTTGATCATGCAGCACCTCGAGCCGCTTCAAGGCCGCCAACACTTCCGCCGGGAATCCGGTTTTGGCGCCGTTTTGCGCGGCGCTCACCAGATCTTTCATATAGGTCACAAATTCCTTGCTGCCCCAAAGGCGCTGGATGTTGGCGCCAAACATGGGGAACGCATTTTTTACCAGGAGAAAGTCTGGCTGGGTGGTGATCATTCTGTGCCTCTACCTGAAATGTATATTGGGAAATTCGATCGAAGTTGCGCTACTTGTGGTGGCTCAGTGCGTTACTCATTAGCTTGGAGGTGATGTCCACAATTTGAATCATACGGTCGTAGGCCATGCGCGTTGGGCCAATCACTCCAAGGGTTCCCACAATCTTGCCATCCACCTCGTAGGGACTGCTAACAATCGACAGGTCTTCAAAGGGTACGACTTGGCTTTCGCCGCCAATAAAGATGCGTACCCCTTCGGCCTGCCCTGCAATATCCAGTAGCCGCATCAGTTGGGCTTTTTGCTCGAACAGGTCAAAAGCCCGGCGCAAATGGCCCATGTCGCTGGAAAAGTCGGATACCGACAGCAGATTGCGCTCTCCCGCAATTACCACTTCGTCTTCGGTGTCGCTGATCGCCTCGGAACTGACATTTACAGCCGCATGCATCAGCGCCGCGATTTCAGAGCGCAGGCTCTCCACCTCGCCTTGCAGGCGAGCACGCACCTGGTCTATGTCCAGCCCCACGTAGTTGCTGTTGAGAAAGTTGGCGGCCTCGACCAACTGGGCCTGCGTGTAATCCACCTCGGTGTAAATGACGCGGTTCTGTACATCGCCATCAGGCGAAACAATGATGACCAGCAGGCGCCTTTCCGAAAGTCGCAGAAATTCCATATGCCGAAAAGCGGATGAACGCCGGGGTGTTATCACCACACCCACAAACTGCGACAGGCTGGACAGCAGATTGGCTGCGCTGGTAATCACCTTTTGCGGCTGGTCAGGCGCCAAACTGTGACTGGAGAAATGGGGAGGTTGCACCGTCAACATGGTGTCTACAAAGAGCCGATACCCACGCGCCGTCGGAATACGACCAGCCGAAGTATGGGGACTGACGATCAGGCCCATCTCCTCCAGGTCGGACATGACATTGCGTATGGTTGCCGGAGACAGTTCCAGACCGGAAGCTTTGGACAATGTCCTGCTTCCGACCGGTTGCCCATCGGCAATGTAGCGCTCTACTAGCGCTTTGAGCAGCATCTTGGAGCGGTCATCTAGCATCGTCACATTTTAGTGATTTAATTTGCCAATGAAGACTCAGTCTCAATTTAAGCAAGTGGCCCTCATCGGTAAATACCAGAGCACCATCTCCGGCCCTGCCGGCACGCATTCGCGTCAGGCGCTAGAAGAGATTGCGCACTACCTTATGGACAGAGGTTGTGATGTTGTTCTGGAAGCTGACACCGCCTCCAACATGGGAATGGCCCGCTTCAACACTTTGGACGTGGACGGGATTGGCAAACAAGCTGATTTGTGCCTCGTGGTGGGCGGCGACGGCACCATGCTGGGCATTTGCCGCCAGTTGGCGCAATACAAAGTGCCCCTGATCGGCATCAACCAAGGCCGCCTGGGCTTTATCACCGACATCCCTTTTGGCCAGTACCAGACGGTATTGGAGCCAATGCTGGCGGGCGAATGCGAAGAGGATCAGCGAAGCTTGATGTTGGGTCGCGTGATGCGCGATGGCCGTTGTGTTTTCAGCGCCCTGGCCATGAACGACGTGGTGGTCAACCGCGGCGCCAGTTCCGGCATGGTGGAGTTGCGGGTCGAGGTGGACGGACACTTTGTGGCCAACCAGCGCGCCGATGGCCTGATCATCGCGTCCCCAACTGGTTCAACAGCCTACTCGCTATCGGCGGGCGGGCCGCTGCTACACCCGGCGATTGATGGCTGGGTGATTGTGCCGATTGCACCGCACACGCTGTCCAATCGGCCCTTGGTGCTGACCAGTGCCGGGGAGATCGCAGTAGAAATCGTGGCCGGGCGGGATGCGAGCGCCAGCTTTGATACCCAAAGCCTGGCCTCATTAATGCACGGTGACCGTATCGTGGTGACGCGCTCGGAGCACAAGGTACGGTTTTTGCACCCCAAGGGCTGGTCATATTTTGATACCTTGCGGCAAAAAATGCACTGGAACGAAGGAGTTGTCTAAACCATGGCCTTGAAACGGATTGTTCTGCGGGACTTTGTCATCGTCAGCGAGTTGGAACTGGACCTGGAGCGTGGCTTTACTGTGCTGACAGGTGAGACCGGTGCCGGCAAGTCGATCCTGGTTGATGCGTTGCAACTGGTCACAGGAGCACGTGCTGACGTGGGCGTCATCCGCGAAGGTGCTGCACGCACCGACGTCAGCGCCGAATTTGACAACGTGCCCATGCTGCAGGCCCTTCTGGACGAAGCAGGTTTTGATGCCGCAGACACGTTGCTGCTGCGCCGCACCGTGGATACGCAAGGCAAGAGCCGCGCCTGGGTTAACGGCAGCCCCGCTACGGCGCAACAATTGCGCAGCATTGGCGAGCAACTGATCGACATCCATGGCCAGCACGCCTGGCAAAGCCTGACCCGACCGGATGCGGTGCGCGGTCTGCTTGATGCCTACGCCCAACTGTCCACTCAGGCATTGGGCCAGTTGTGGAGCACATGGCGCGTGGCTCAGGCGGCCTTACAGAAAGCCACGCAAGCCCAGGATTCGCTTCAGCGCGACCGCGAACGCATTGCCTGGCAAATCGGCGAGTTGGAAAAGCTCAACCCCATACCAAACGAATGGCCCGAACTCAATGCCAGCCACAGCCGTTTGGCCAACGGGCAAGCGTTGATGGACGCGGCGCAGGCCGGTGTAGACCTGCTGGAAGACGCCGATAGCAATGCCTTGCAGGCGTTGCACAACGCGCTGCAGCAACTGCAAAGCCAGGCGCATCTGGAGCCCGACTTCGCGGATCCGATTGCACTGCTGTCTTCCAGCATTGCGCAGGTTGAAGACGTGGCCCACACCCTGCGCGGATATGCCCGGCGCACGGAGCTAGATCCTGAGCGTCTGGCCGAACTGGATGCGCGCA
>CANFNO010000542.1 GCA_947447845.1 Burkholderiales bacterium
CAACCTGTTTTATCGCAAAGGCGAGCTCGCCAGCAGCAACGCGCAGTTGGTGGCGCGCATCGCGCGCATCAGCGCCGAGCTCAACCGCGCAGTTGCCACGCCGGATGAAGCGCGTGCGCTGTTAGGCTTGGCTCCCCGCGCGGTTTGATGCGCCTTGATCCGGCACACCCGCCTTCCTGGCGATGCGATCCCAATCCTTGAGCGTCTGCGCCATGCGGTTCCTGGCATCCGCATGGCCCTTGCTGACGCTGCCGGTCAGGCGCAAGCGCAGTGTCACGTCCGGTGACGGCGCCTCTAGCATCTTGAGCCGCTCAATCACCATCATCACCACCTGAAAGCTCCCCGAATTCAGCGCCATCGTCAGCGGCGATTGACCGTTGTCATCGCCATCCTGCACATTGGCACCATGCTGAATCATGTGCTTCACCAATCCGGCCTTGCCCTCTGCGCAGGCCCAGTGAAGCGGCACCAAACCACCATCCAACCGGGCATTGAAATTGGCGTCGCTGGCAAGAAGCTCCGGGGCTAGCGGCCAATCGCTAGCCTTGATCATTTGCAGAAGTTTCCAATCGTTCATTTAGTCGGTGCGACTGGTTTCTTTTGCGTGAACTTGGCTGCCGCTTCGGCCAGTTTGCGCTTGCGCTCCTGGTTGAGCCGTTCCAGCTCCGCAGGGTTGCTTCTCTTCATGTTGGGGTCTCTACCGAATACGCCTGCCATAGTGTTAGTTCCTTTGGTCCAGTCTAATTGAAAAAGTGCGAGGCAAACTTGGCTCCACTGTTTCGCTCAAAGGCCCCTGGCCAGCACCGTTTCCACCTGTGCCCTAACATGGCCCCCCCGCACCGGCTGTTGGCCGGGCGCACGACTCACCTAGGCACCTATTCATGAACACAACCGAGCCCGTCGATATCGTTTACCTCTGGGTGGACGGCAGCGACACGGCATGGCGCACCAAGCGCCGGGCGGCGCAGCAGCAACTCGACTCGCACCAGCGCCAGCAGATAGCCGCTTATGGCGATGTGGAAGGCCGCTTTCGCGATAACGATGAGCTGCGTTACAGCCTGCGTGCGCTGGAGCGTTTTTTCCCGCAACACGGGCATGTCTATATCGTCACGGACGGCCAGGTTCCTGCCTGGTTAAAGGCGCATCCGCAAATCGGCATCGTGGACCATCGCGATCTGATTCCAGCACAGGCTTTGCCCACGTTCGACTCCAGCCATATCGAGTCGTACATCCACCGCATTCCCGGTCTGTCGGAGCGTTACTTTTATTTCAATGACGACGTGTTTTTCGGTGCACCGGTTGACCTGGACGACTGGTTTTGGGACGAGGGCATCTATGCGGGCTGGTCCGATGAGCCACCCGTGCACGCGGGGCCGCTGCACAAGCACTCCAATGCACTCGAAAACGCTTGCCGCTTGTCCATAGCCTGGCTGGACGCCAACCCGTCCATTGGCCTGCTGCCGCAATATCGTCACACCCACCAAACATTCGCCCACTCGCCTCGCGCCATGCGCAAGTCGATGATGTTCGCTCTGGAGGCCATTGCCCCCGAGTTGTTCAGCCAGGTACGCAGTACAGTTTTTCGCGCGTGGGACAAGCCCACTATCGTCTCTGATTTTGTGATGCGCTGGGCCCTGGCCCACGGCAGTGCCCGGATGCGTGAATACGCACACGTCTACGTTTCGACCGGTGAGGCACCCCATGCGTCAGGCATGGACCGTGTGATCCAGTGCTTTGGCGATCTGCACTTCTTTTGTCTGAACGACACTTTGGACAACGCACCGGCAGACGATATTCGCTTGCTCCGCGTGAAAGAGGCTTTGCAAGGCCTCTTTGGCAATGAGTCACGCTATGAGCACGGTGACTCCATCACAGTACCGGAGCGCAGTATTCACCAAGTGCGCGCCGTCAGCCCATAACGGCAGAACACCGCCAGGCGCTAAGGCCTCAATAGCAAGCGCACATTTCCATCACCTGCCTCCCCCTGCATATGCGCAGCGGCCTCTCCGGCAAAGCGCTTGGTCAGGTCGCGGTGCAAGGCGGCCAGACTGCCAACCTCACCCTGGTGGTCGAGCAAAGTGCAAACCAGTTCCAGGGTGCCATCGCCATGGCGAATGATTTCCACGGCACGCGTTTGAGAAGGCCAATCAATGATGGACGCCGTGGTGATCTCCCAAAAACCGCCGCCTTTGCCGCCGGGATGGGGATGCGGTGTCACGCGGTGCAAATGGCGGTGCCCCACCAACCAGGCCACCACACAGGGGTGGCGGTGCACGGCATCGGTCAGGGCCTGCGCCAGCAGGCGCTCGGGGTCGGCACCCCGCTCGTTGATCAGCGAAGCCGAGCCATGGTGGCTAGCCAGCACCGCCAGACGCCCGCTTTGTGCCACTTCGACCAGGCGCTCCTCCAGCCAGGCAATTTGCGCGGCGCCAATGCTGCCCTCGAAGTTGCCTGCGGGATGGTTGGTATCGAGCAGGATGATGCGCACGTGCTCGGTGTCAACAAAGGTGTCTGCCTTGCCCGAGCGCACCTGCGCCTGGCCGTAACCCGCCGCGCCATGCTGCATGTGGGCCGCCAGCCATTCGCGCAGGTCTACCGCGCGCCGCAAGGGGGATGGAGAAATCTGGCGGGTCGTCCCCACGCAAAACTGCTCGGGGTGTTCGACATACAGCGTCTGCGGATCCGCGGGGCGGAAGTCAGGCGGCCCTGCCAGTGCCTTGCGGTCAGCCACAGCGATGGCCTCGATGGCAGCGTTGGGCAAGGCCGTGCCCTGACGCATCACGTCGTGATTGCCAGGCACGCTGGTCCAGGCAAAGCCCAGGCCTTCGGAATGCAGCTCGGCACTGGCCCGCGCCACAAAGCCGGGCACTGCCGGATAGCCTAGCGGCTTCCACAGGTCAGCCACATCCACATCGGGGCACCAAAACGGCCAGGCTCCGCTGCCCAGTTCATGCCCCCGCTCATGCACGCCGCCATAGGCCGAAAGCGCCACGCGGCCACCCGCCATGATCTTCAGAAAAGCCTGCAACTCGTTGGACTGGGCGTTGTCAATGCTGTCGCCGGTGCTGATGGCCAGGTCAAACGCCTTGTTACTCCAGGGTGCCACCGGGTTGCGGCGCAAACCAGCCACATGCGCTGCCAGCGCCCAGTGTGTGAGCGCCTCATAAGGGCGGTGCATGTGGAGCAGGTTTTTCCAATAAGGGTCAACGGCTAGCAGCTCGATCCATTCACAGCGCGCAGGCGATACCGTGTCGATCACATGGGCGTCGCTC
>CANFNO010000543.1 GCA_947447845.1 Burkholderiales bacterium
ATTGACGCCGGAGACGCTCTGGTGGAGCGCATCAAGCCGCTGGCAAAGAAAACCATGCGGGAGGGCGTGCTAGCCGGAATCGGTGGCTTTGGCGCCCTGTTTGAAGTACCCAAGCGCTACAAAGAGCCGGTGTTGGTGAGCGGCACCGACGGCGTGGGCACCAAACTCAAACTGGCATTCGAGTGGAATATGCACGACACCGTGGGCATCGACCTGGTGGCCATGAGCGTCAACGACGTGCTGGTGCAGGGAGCCGAGCCCCTGTTCTTCCTGGACTACTTTGCCTGCGGCAAGCTGGACGTGGACACAGCAGCGGCCGTGGTCGGCGGAATTGCCCGGGGTTGCGAACTCTCCGGCTGCGCCCTGATTGGCGGCGAAACCGCTGAAATGCCCGGCATGTATCCGTCCGGCGAATACGACCTGGCCGGTTTTGCCGTCGGCGCAGTTGAAAAGTCCAAGATTCTGACCGGTGCCGATGTCAAACCCGGCGACGTGGTGCTGGGCCTGGCCAGCAGCGGCGTGCATTCCAACGGCTTCAGTCTGGTGCGTAAATGCATCGAGCGCGCAGGCTCAGAAGCCCCCGTGACGCTGGACGGCAAGCCCTTCAAGCAAGCCCTGATGGAACCCACCCGCCTGTATGTCAAAAACGTGCTGGCAGCCCTGGCAGCACACCCTATCAAAGCGCTCGCCCACATCACGGGCGGCGGCTTGCTGGAAAACATTCCCCGCGTGTTGCCTGAAGGTACCGCCGCACACCTGACCAAGGGCAGCTGGCCCCAGACCGAGCTATTCGCCTGGCTGCAAAAAACCGCCGGCATTGACGACATTGAGATGAACCGCACCTTCAACAACGGCATCGGCATGGTGGTGGTGATTGCTGCCGCCGAAGCTGAAGCCTGCGCGGCCACCTTGCGCGGCGCGGGTGAGACTGTTTACACCATTGGCAAGATTGCAGCCAAGGGTGATACCGCATCCGTCGTTGTCGCCTAATCGCCCTCGCGGCGCAATTCGTCCACCCGGTCGTTAATCGCGTTCACGTCGATCAGATCCTCCGTGTGGATCAGATAGCACTCCAGATCGGCCAGCGCCTGCTCGGTGTTTCCCATTTCGGCATGGGCCAGACCTCGGTCACGGTACTCAGCCCAGGACTCGGGGAGCAACACAATCAGCCGCTCTTGCACAGCAAGCATGCGCGGCCAGTCTTCCTGGGTGCGGTAGATTTCCTTGAGGTTGTGCAACATGCGCGCAATGATGTCGCGCGGCGGCGCGCTTTGCAGATACAAACCCAAGGGGGTTTCCATATCCTCCATCAATGAACTGGGGCGGCGATAAGGCTCCAACCGTTCCGACAACTCCTCTCGGCTGAGAGACTGGCCGTTAATAGGGTCAATGACTGCCTGGCCCATCGGTAGGTTCACCTTAACCATGAAGTGGCCGGGAAAGCCGACACCCCGCACCGAAAGACCCAGGCCCTGGGCCAGTTCCATCCACACCAGCGCGAGTGAAATGGGAATGCCCCTGCGCGTGCGCAGCACCGCATGAACAAAACTGTTGTCCGGGTCGTAATAGTTGTTGAGGTTGCCGCCGAAGTTCAGGTCTTTAAAAAAGAACTGGTTCAGCATGCGCAACTTTTGCAGTTGGCCGGCGTCGGTGGGTAAGCGTCGGCGGATGCGCTCCAGCAAACTATCTACGTCGCCCAGCACAGCCTGCACATCCAACTCGGGGTATTCGTCCTGCGCCAGGCTTATCGCGGCTTCGAACAGGGCAAAGTTCGCATCGCTTTGCACCAATGAGGCAAAGTAATCCAGCGGTGTCGGCACATCGTATGACAGGTTCATCGCCATGCTCGCTCTTGCTTCTCCATCGGTTTAACGACGCAAAAATTGCCGTGGATTTAGCCCGGCAGCCCAAACTGCCCCGAGGTACAGCACCGCAGCACCCACCAGTGTGGCAGCCAGCAGAAAGGCGCGCTTCAAACCTTCGCTACGCAGGGCGATCCAGTCAAATGTCTGGGATGCCCACAGCAAATAAATCACCAACAGCGCACTACCCGCCAGCACCTGCAGTAAAAACCGTCCCCATCCCGGCTCCGGCTTAAAGGTACCGCGGCGGATCAAGCCCGTCAACAACAAACCAGCATTGAGCATGGCCGCAAGCCCGATCGACAACGACAATCCCGCCACATGAAATATGGGCACCAGCACGACGTTCATCAGTTGTGTCAGCACCAGAATCAGCACAGCAATGCGTACAGGCGTCTTGATGTCCTGGCTGGCGTAATAGCCCGGAGCCAGCACCTTGATGGCCACCAGGCCAATCAATCCCGCTGCGTAGCCCATCAGCGCCAACGTGGTTTGCTCCACGTCGTTGGCTGTAAAGGCACCGTTGTGGTAGAGCACCGCGACCATCGGTTTGGCATAAATCATCAAGCCGATGGCGGATGGGACCGCCAGCACCACAACGATGCGCAAGCCCCAGTCCAAGAATGCCGAGTAACGTGCGGCGTCGTCCGCCGCTTTGGCCGCAGCCAACTGTGGCATCAGCACCACTCCCAAAGCGACACCCAACATCGCGGTGGGAAACTCCATCAGGCGGTCAGCGTAGGTCAACCAGCTGACACTTCCCGTTGGCAAGTGGGAAGCAATTTGGGTGTTGATCAGCAGCGAAATCTGCGCCACGCTCACGCCCAACAGCGCTGGCATCATCAGCTTACCGATGCGGCGCGTTCCAGGATCAGCGATTGCGGCGCGTATACCGGCCCGGCTCAAGGCGATGTGAGGCAGCAAACCCAGTTTCTTCAACGCCGGGATCTGTACCCCAAGCTGCAACATGCCGCCGACCATCACGCCCACGCCCATGGCGTAAATCGGCTCGATGCCCTGGGTCTTGAACCAGGGAGCCAGCAACCAGGCGGCCGAAATCATGCATATGTTCAGCAGAACCGGTGTCGCCGCAGACACGGCAAACCGCCGCCAGGTGTTGAGCACGCCCGAGGACAAGGCCACTAGCGACATAAACCCAATATATGGAAACATAAAGCGGGTCATAAACACCGCGGCGTCATACCCCTGCGGGTTTTGCTTCAAGCCGCTGGCCATCAGCCATACCAGAAGCGGCGACGCGATCACGCCCAGCACGCAGGTGACCAGCAGCACCCAAGCCAGCAAAGTCGCCACATGGTCGATCAGCCGGTGTGTCGCCTCGTCGCCATGCTGCGCCTTGCTGGCGGCCAGCACCGGCACAAAAGCCTGGCTGAAGGCGCCCTCG
>CANFNO010000544.1 GCA_947447845.1 Burkholderiales bacterium
GGCAAAGCTGGGGGTCACCACGAAAAGTACGCCGCTGGTACCCAGCGACAGAAAGCCTTCACCTGCGTTGACCGCACCCATGCCAACTGCGCTGGAGGCGTTGTCACCGGCACCACCGGCCACCACAATGCCGGGCTTCAGCCCCAGTTTTGCAGCGGCACTGGCGGTCAATTGACCGCCAGGCGCATTGCCCTCCACCACGCGCGGCATATGCGCCTCGGTCATGCGGGTGAGCGCCAGTAATTCAGGGGACCAGGCGCGCTTGGCCACATCCAGCCAGGCGGTGCCGCTGGCATCCGATAGATCGGTGATGTGCTCGCCGGTCAACATGAGGCGCACATAGTCTTTGGGCAACAGAACCTTAGCCACGCGCGCAAATAGTTGCGGCTCGTGTTTGGCGACCCAGCGCAGTTTGGGGGCTGTAAAGCCCGGCATGATCAAACTGCCAGCCAGTTGTGCGGCGGAAGGCAACTCGACCATCATCTCCTGGCACTCCAGCGCGCAGCGTGTGTCGTTCCACAAAATCGCGGGGCGCAACACTTTGTCCGCCTGGTCCAGCAGCACCGCGCCATGCATCTGACCCGACAGGCCAATGGCCTGCACCGCGCTGAAGTCGCCGGGGTGCTGTTGTTGCAGCAATTGCAACGCATGGCAGGTGGCAGCCCACCAACTGGCCGGGTCCTGCTCGCTGTGACCCGGATGCGGACGTGAAACTTCGAGCGTCGCGCCAGCCGTGGCGATGGCCTGGTGCTGGTCATTCAGCAGCAGCGCCTTGACCTCGGAGGTGCCGATATCAATTCCCAGATACATGGTTGGTTTCTTTAAGTAAGGGTCGTAAAAATTGATGCAGAACCAAAGCGGCGGCACCTACGGCGGCTGCCTGCACACCAAAACGTGCGGCACGCACATTCGGGCTTTGCAGGCCTGCCACCCGGGCATAGGCCTGCTGTGTGGTGCGCGCCGCTTCAATCAGACCTGGATGCGCAATGCAGGAGCGCCCACCCACCACAATGACGTGCGGATTGAACATGGCATCCAGGTTTTGCAACAGCACACCCAGGTACTCTCCGCCCTTCACCACGCCCTGTTTTCCGCCCAAGGCGCGTGCGCCAATGAAGGCTTCTGCACAGCCCTTGCGGCCGCAGGAGCACAAAGGACCATCGACCTGCAGAATGCTGTGGCCAATTTCGCCGGCAGCGCCCTGAAATCCGGTAAACAACCGGTCGTTTAGCACGATTCCGGCGCCGACTCCAACATCGCAATTAACGAAGATCAGCGAATCATCGCCGCTGCCACCAAACTCGTATTCGCCCAGGGCCGCAGCGTCTGCGTCGTTTTGCAAATGGATTTCCGCCGCCGGAATGCCAAGCTTGGAGAATTCAGCGGCCAACATGGACTTGAACGGCACATTTCGCCAGCCTAGGTTCGGAGCCAGACGCACCAAACCCAAAACGCCGTCCACAGCACCCGGCAGACTGACCCCGACACCCGACAGGATCAGACCTTTTTCAGCCAGTTGCCGGCACAGCACACGCACCAGTTTGCCCACCTGTTTGCAGGCGTTGACCGGACTCTGGTCCAGCAGCGGTTCCTCGGTCTGGGTGAGGATCACGCCACTGATCGATACACAGACCAGACGCAGGCAATCCACGGCAACCTCGATGCCGACGAGCACACGTTTGGATGTGTCGATGTTCAGTGGTGTGGAAGGCCGCCCCATGCCCTGCGTGGCCACTGGGGCGTCGGCTTCGCTCAACCAATGCTCGTCCAGCAGTTCACGCACCAGCGCACTGACTGTGGACTTGGTGAGGCCACTGAGTGCGGCCAGGCGCGCGCGCGACTGGCCAGGCTGACCACGAATCAACCGCAGCAGGACGCTGCGATTGATTCGCTTAAGCAGTTGCAAATCACCGGTAGCTTTCATTCCGTTCAGTCTGCCCCAAGTCCTACCGTGCCGCTGCGCTTAGCGCGGCGGACGTGCGGTCTCTGGCTTGCCTTCGGGTTTTTTGCCCAAAATGATCATGCCCAGCACCTCGTCTTCGGTCACATCCGAAGTTTTGTAAGTGCCGACCAATTTGCCGTTCTTCATGACCGACAGGCGGTCACTCAAGGCGAACACATCGTGCATGTCGTGGCTGATCAGAAAAATGCCCACGCCTTCGGCTTTGAGTTGCTCAATCAGCTTGCCCACCATCGCCGTCTCCTCCGGGCCTAGCGCCGCAGTGGGCTCGTCCATGATGAGGATTTGCGCGTTGAAGTAAATGGCACGCGAGATGGCGACCACCTGACGCTGACCACCCGAGAGGCGGCGCACCGGCGTGTGGTAGTTCTTGAAGTTCTTGTTCAGGCGCTGAAAAACGCGGCGGGCGTCGGCATCCATGCGCAAGTCGTCCAGCGTATTCCAGCGGGTCAACAGCTCGCGCCCCAAAAACAGATTGGCCACCGAGTCCAGGTTGTCGGCCAAGGCCAGCGTCTGGTAAATGGATTCGATGCCCAGGCCCTGCGCATCGGCAGGGGTGCGCACATGCACCTTCTCACCCTGAATGATGACGTCGCCACTATCGATGGGGTAGGCACCGGCCAGCATCTTCATCAGCGTGGATTTGCCTGCGCCGTTATGGCCCAGCACAGCCACGACTTCGCCGGGATAGAGGTTGATGCTGACATCATCGACAGCATGCACGCCGCCGAAGGCTTTCTTGATGTTGCGTAGTTCGACCAGGCATTTGTTGTGATCAACTTTGGCGCGCTTGGCTGCCGCTTCTGCGTTATGGGATTCAGTGCTCACAGTACG
Organism: Burkholderiales bacterium; assembly: GCA_947447845.1. Next base: position 2,795 of record CANFNO010000544.1, read on the forward strand.
TCTCCTGTCCATTTGCGATAGGCCACGTCAAACACCACCGCTGCGATCAGAACTTGGCCGATGATCACGTAACGGGTACCGATAGACACATCCAGCAGCAGCATGCCGCTGTCGATGCATTGCATGATGAGAGCGCCTAAAACGGAGCCCAGAATGGTGCCGCTACCGCCGGCCAGTGCCGTGCCACCGATCACGGTAGCCGCAATCACCAGCAACTCTGCGCTGTTACCCAGCGAGTTGGTGCCTGCATTCAAACGCGAGATAGCGACGATGGCCGCAATCGTGGTCAGCACCGCCAACAACAGGAACAGCAACATGGTGACGCGCTTGACCGGAATACCGACCAGGGCCGCAGCATCCGGATTGCCACCCATGGCAAACACGTAGCGGCCAAAGCGTGTGCGCTTGACCAGAAAGGCCATAAAAACTGCAACCACACCCCAGATCAGCACGGGGATTGGAA
>CANFNO010000545.1 GCA_947447845.1 Burkholderiales bacterium
CGGGGCCAGGCTTCGCGTAGCGGGCCGCTGGGCAGCAACCAACCGTTGCCAATGCCCCGGTCGTCAAAAACACAGACTTCGATGTCGCGCCGCAACGCATAGTGCTGCAGACCATCGTCGCAAATAATTACCTGGGTATCGGGGTGGGTGTGCAGCAGTGCAGCCGCAGCCGCATGGCGACTCGATGCAACAAACACGGGCACGCCAGTACCACGCGCTATCAGCAGGGGTTCATCGCCCACAGCATCGGCTTCATCGGTCCGGGTTGCCGAGCGCACATCCTGATTGGTTCGGCCATAGCCTCGTGATACCACGCCCACACGAATGCCGCGGCTGCGCAGGTGGTGCGCGATGCCAATGGTTGTTGGCGTCTTGCCAGCGCCGCCCACAATGGTGTTGCCCACCACGATGACCGCGCATTCCACGCTAAGCGTCTTAAAAATTCCCGCCCGGTAAAACCAACGCCGCAGTGCCAGCAGCAAGGAGTAAAGCAGGGTAACGGGAAGCAGGAGCAGGGCAAGCGCACCGCGGTGCGTCCAGGCACGCATCAGTACTTTGCTGAGTGCTTGTTTCAAACCGGAATCATGGGACATGCCCCTATTTGACACCCGCCTGCGAAGAAGATTGGGTTGCAAAAGTAATCTGATTCAGTCCCACGCGGCGTGCGGCCTCCATCACGGTGACCACAGACTGGTGCCTGGCATTGGCATCGGCGCTGATCACCACTACGGTTTCCTTGGCACCCTTGCCGGCTTCGGTCAGCGCTGCAGCCACCGCCTCCAGGCTACGTCCCACCAGCGCAGTGCGGTTGATGCTGTAGTTGCCGTCGGATCCAATCGCAACGATCAACTCCTTGGGGTAGTCTTTCTGGGCATCAGTATCCGCTGTGGGCAGCGTGATCTGCATCTCGGTGAACTTGCTGTAGGTGGTGGAAAGCATCAGAAAAATCAGTACCACCAGCAACACGTCAATGAACGGAATCAGGTTGATTTCCGGTTCTTCGTTGGTTCTGCGTCGAAAGTTCATAGCAGCGGCTCGGGTGGAATGACGAGTCACGCTTTACGCAGCGACTTGATATGGCGCGCCATGCGGTCTGCGGCCAATTCAAGCTCCAGCAGGTATTCGTCCACGCGACCGCGGAAATAGCGCCAGAAGATCAGCGATGGGATAGCCACTATCAGACCAAAGGCCGTGTTGTACAGCGCAATCGAAATACCATGCGCCAACTGTGCAGGGTTGCCTACCGTGGAGCCGCCAGGGGCTTGCGAACCGAAGATTTCAATCATGCCCACTACGGTGCCAAACAGCCCCATCAGCGGTGCCGCAGAGGCGATGGTACCCAGTGCACTCAGGTAATGCTCCAGGCGGTGAGCCACTTTGCGACCCACGCTTTCCATGCTGGCGCGCAAATCTTCTTCACTCAATTGCGGCTCGTTGCTGACGGCTCGCAAACCGCTGGCCAGCACTTTGCCTAGCGCAGAGTTTTTTTCAAGTTGAACGATTACATCGCTGGGCGGAATGCCCTTGCGGGTGACGTTAAGCACCTCTTCGAGTAAGCGGGGGGGAACGACCTTATTGGTCTGAAGGCTGATAAAGCGTTCGATGACGATGGCTAAGGCGAGAACCGAGCATGCGATGAGTGGCCAGATTGGCCATCCGGCGGCTTGTATGATGGAAAGCAAGAGTCCCCTCCGAGCAATTGTTGTGCGTGTGGATTATGGCTTAGTCACCGCACCGTTTGCCCCACAGTTTTTGTGGATAACTTTGTGCAAAAGTGCGGGTGACGCGGCCCGCAAACCACGCCAGTACAGCGTTCTGACACTTTGATGACAATTGCAGCAGAAAAAATCCCAATGAAATCAAGGCACTTAGACCTAAACACGAGGCTGTCCAAGGGGTTGGTACGGGCACTGGTCTGTCCCAAGTCAATGAATAACCTTGAAATGCTTCGAAATGTAAGCGTGATCGGACGCCGCTATGTTTGATAACGCAGTGCAGCCCGCGCAACCCCGTGTCTGGCCAGTTGGCGCGCTGTGCCGCGCCATTGCCGATGCACTGGAGTCGCGTTTCAACCCGGTGGCCGTGGCCGGCGAAATCACCGGTTTTTCGCGCGCAGCCAGCGGCCACTGCTACTTCTCGCTCAAAGATGCCAGTGGTCAACTGCGTTGTGCCATGTTCCGACGGGCCGCCAGCCTGCTCGACTTTGCTCCGCGGGATGGCGACAAGGTTGAGGTGCGAGGTCGCCTGGGCGTTTACGAGCCACGAGGCGAACTGCAGCTTATTGTTGAAAGCCTGAGCCGTGCGGGTCAAGGCAGTCTGTTTGAGCAGTTCCTGCAGCTAAAGGCCAAACTGGAAGCGCAGGGTCTGTTTGACCCGGCGCGCAAACGGCCTTTGCCAGAGATGCCACGTGCCATTGGTGTGGTGACCTCACTGGGCGCCGCTGCCCTGCATGACGTGGTCAGCGCTTTGCAACGCCGCGTTCCGCATATTCCGGTGGTGATTGCACCGGCCTCGGTACAAGGGGAGGGCGCGCCACGCGAACTGGTGAAGGCTCTGGAGTCGCTCTACGACATGTCGCTAGGCAAGGTGCCGCGGGGCGGTGACGCACAGCCGATAGACGTGATTTTGCTGGTGCGTGGCGGTGGTGCCATGGAAGACTTGTGGGGCTTTAACGACGAGCAATTGGCGCACACCATTGCGGCGAGCCCAGTACCCATCATCAGTGGCGTCGGCCACGAGACGGACTTCACCATTGCCGACTTTGTGGCTGACCTGCGTGCGCCCACCCCCACTGCTGCGGCCGAGTTGGTCAGTGCAAGCACCGAGTCGTACTTGCGAACTTTGGACGAGGCGCAAGCACGTCTGCGCAAGTCTCTGACCCACACGCTGGAGCGTGAAGCCCAGCATGTGGACCACATTGCCGCCCGCATTGGCCGACCATCGGGTGCCATGACACGGCAGCGCGGGCAACTGGACTCCCTGCAGCAAAGCATGGCCCATGCCCTGCGGAGCGACGTGCAGCGCAGGCATAGCGCACTGGCACTTATGCAGCAGAATTTCCCGCGCGCTGCGCAACAAACTTTGCAGCGTCGACAAGAGGCCTGTGCGCGCACGGGGATACGTCTGCAGGCCTTGGATCCGGCGCGCGTCTTGCGACGCGGCTATGCCTGGCTGACACAGGAGGATGGAACACCCATAACTGGTGTCAATCAGGTGCAGATCGGACAAGACTTGCAAGCAACCCTGGCCGATGGAAC
>CANFNO010000546.1 GCA_947447845.1 Burkholderiales bacterium
CGCAGCGAGGGCAATGGCGTGATCCGCGAGGCTGTGCTGCGCGAACTCAAGCGCGGCGGTCAGGTCTACTTTCTGCACAACGAGGTGGAGACGATCGAGAACCGGCGCGCCAAGCTGGAAGAGTTGCTGCCCGAGGCCCGCATTGCCGTGGCCCACGGCCAGATGCCGGAGCGTCAGCTTGAGACCGTGATGCGCGACTTCATTGCCCAGCGCTACAACCTGCTGCTGTGCTCCACCATCATCGAGACCGGCATTGACGTGCCGACCGCTAACACGATCGTCATGAGCCGCGCCGACAAGTTCGGCCTGGCGCAATTGCACCAGCTGCGCGGACGCGTGGGTCGAAGCCACCACCAGGCTTATGCCTACCTGATGGTGCCGGACATCGAAGGCCTGACCAAGCAGGCCCAGCAGCGGCTGGACGCCATTCAGGCAATGGAAGAACTGGGTAGCGGCTTTTACCTGGCCATGCACGATCTGGAAATCCGCGGTGCCGGTGAAGTGCTGGGGGAAAACCAGAGCGGCAATATGCTGGAAGTGGGTTTTCAGCTGTACAACGAAATGCTCAGCGAGGCGGTGCGCTGTCTGAAAGCCGGCATCGAGCCCGACCTGCTCAGCCCGCTCAATGTGTCCACCGAAATCAATCTGCACGGACCGGCCCTGCTGCCGGACGACTACTGCGGCGATGTGCATTTGCGCCTGAGCTTTTACAAAAAGCTGGCCACCGCCAAAAACACCGACCAGATCGATGCCCTGCTGGAAGAAATTGTCGACCGCTTCGGCAAGTTGCCCGCCCAGGCCCAGACGCTTATCGATGTGCACCGCCTGCGGGTGATTGCCAAGCCCTACGGCGTGGTGAAGGTGGATGCGGCTCCCGGCGTCATCACGATCACCTTCAAAAAGGACCCGCCGATCGACCCGATGCGCATCATTGCCCTGATCCAGAAGAACAAGCACATCAAGCTGGCCGGCAACGAAAAACTGCGCATCGAGCGCAATCTGCCTGATGTGAAAGAGCGGGCCCAGATGGTGCGCGACATTCTGAAGTCGCTGGGGCAGCCGCTGACAGTGGAAGCGGCGGCGTGACATAGGCCTAGGCATATGCCAAAATAGTCTCTTCTCAATTTGGAGGTGCGCTATGCCTGCTACCACCCACATCACCGCAGAAAAAGTGCCAGATTATTTGTCGCCGGCGACCGAACATGTTGGCGCCGAAACCTCGCGGCATGTTCGCCTGTTTCGCAATGGCGCGAATCAGGCTGTGCGAATCCCTAAAGAGTTCGAGTTGCCAGGCAAGGAGGCTATCCTGCGCCGCGAAGGCAACCGCCTGGTGCTGGAGGCCATACCCGACAGGCCAAAAAAGGGCACTGCGGCGGCCTTGGCCGCGGCCTTGGAAAGCATGAAAGACTGGCCCATCGTCGATGAACCGTTCCCTGACGTGAACGAAGGTCTGCTGCCGCTTGAAGACATTGATTTATGAATATCTACATGCTGGACACCAACATCGTGTCAGACATGATGCGTAATCCGCAGGGATCAGCGGCTCTGCGCGCCATGGCACTTAGCCAGGCCACACCCGATGTGCTGATGCAAATCAGCGTCATCGTGGATTGCGAGCTGCTATTTGGCCTGGAGCGAAAGCCCAACCCGCGACTACGCGCTGCTTATGCGCGAACAACTTCCACTCTCACCGTTTCAGGACTGGAACCTGCTGTGGCGCCAGTGTATGCAAGCCTTCGAACTGCCTTGGCCAGTGCCGGGATTGGACTGGATGCTAACGACGCGCTCATCGCCGCCCACGCACTTGCGCTGGACGCCACGCTGGTCAGCGCCGATGCCGCCTTTGCCCGTGTGCCCGGCTTGCGGCTGGAAAACTGGCTGGAATGAATGACGTAAAAAATCAATCGTCAAAACAACTATTGACCCAGAAATCTTATGCAAGAAGTCGTCATTGACCTGACTCCGGACCAGTTGCACTGTGCCCAGCAGGCGGCGTTGCGCGAAAATATGAGCCTCAGCGAATGGTTCGCACACAAGGCCAAGGCGGAAATCGCCCAGTTGGCGACTGTCACAGAACTCCACCACACCATGTCATTAAGCCCCACCGAACTCGAACCCGGCCTCGTCCTCCAAGGCATCACCCCACCTTTGCGCCTGAAAGACTTCAAGCTCATCGCCTTTGACATGGATTCCACACTGATCAACATCGAGTGCGTGGACGAAATTGCTGACGCCGCCGGGCGCAAGGAAGAGGTGGCCGCCATCACCGAGGCTGCCATGCGCGGCGAGATTGCCGACTACAAGGACAGCCTTCGCCAGCGCGTGGCCCTGCTGAAAGGCGTGACCGTGGCGCACATGGAAGAGGTCTACACCCGGCGCTTGCAACTCAATCCGGGTGCAACCGAATTGGTGGCAGCCTGCAAGGCCGCTGGCCTGAAGGTGCTGCTGGTGTCGGGCGGCTTCACGTTTTTTACCGACCGCATCCGCGACCGCTTGGGTATCGACTTTGCCCGCTCCAATGTGCTGGAAGTGGAAAGCGGCCCGAGTTGCGGTGTGCTCACGGGCCGCATGGTCGACCAGCCCTGGGGCGATATTTGCGACGGCAACGAGAAGCGCCGAACCTTGCTGGAAGTTACGACCTTGTTAGGCATTGAACCTAGCCAGACCATCGCCGTTGGCGACGGCGCCAATGACCTGCCGATGATGGGTGTGGCCGGTTTATCCGTGGCCTACCACGCCAAACCGGCGGTGCGCGAAAAGGCGAATGTGGCGATCAATAGCGGCGGCTTGGACCGGCTGCTGACTGTTCTGCGGTAAGAACAAAGCGGGTTTGTGGCAGGTCAAACCCTCAATCAACCCTATCGCCACATCAGCACAAAGTAATGCCCTGACCCTACATGATCAAGGACCAGCCAACACCAAGAAAAAGCAATACGGCAGTAACGGCTGCGGCCAGCCACCACACCGGCACGAAAAGACCTGAAGCCATTGACCTGCTAGAGGGTGATTTTTGTGTTTGCATGTTTAGACTATTCCAAATCGTTCACGATGAATTTGATGTGCGGCCACGCCTGCCTGCAACAAGCTTTGTTCTGCCATCTCCATCATGGCCGTCGGACCGCAAATGAAGTAGCTCGCAGGTTTGGCAGTCTTAGGTAGGTGGCGCAAGATAAAGGCTTGATCTAAACGCGCACCTGACCGGTAAGCAGTCTGCAGCGGTTTGGAGAATAGATGCGTCACCGCCAGCGACAGCCG
>CANFNO010000547.1 GCA_947447845.1 Burkholderiales bacterium
GATGTAGCCGTTGTAGCTGAACATGGCAATGTCCGGACGCACCTTTTGCAGCATGGCAAAAGCATCCGCATAGTCGGCCTGGTTGTTGCTGAAGGCGGGCTTGCCGACATACATCAGGGCAGATGGAAACAGGTCGCTGGCCGTGTCCAGAATCGAGATGCCGCACTTCTTGAGTTTGGAGGTGTATTTGGGGTTGAACACCATCTCGAACGGGTTGGCTGGCATAGGTTCTGCGCCCAACGCGGCCTTGACCTTGTCGGCGTTGTAGCCCACGCTAACGGCTCCACCCAGCCACGGCACCATGTATTGGTTGCCCGGGTCCAGCTTGGACATGAGTTGCATCACGGCCGGGTGCAGGTTGCCCCAGAGCGGCAATTTGCTGCGGTCCACCTTCTGCACCAGCCCACCATCCATCATCATGCGGCCGAAGTCACTGCTGGGCACGATGATGTCGTAGCCGGTGCGCCCGGCAATCATCTTGGCCAGCAGGATTTCATTCGAATCAAAATTGTCGTAGCGCACCGTGATTCCGGTCTCAGCCTCAAAGGCTTTGACTGTGTTCTCACCGATGTATTCGGACCAGTTATAAATATTCAGCACCTTTTCTGGCGACGCCTGGGCATGGCCGGTGTTGGCGCACAAGGCAAGCAGTCCGACACAAGCGAAAACTAGTGCGCGGCGCGTGAGGGAAATTTGGTGTGTCATGGTTCTTCCTGTGATACTAATTTTTGCTGGCAAGCAGTTCGGACAAAAGGCACAGCATTTCGGCACTGATTTGCGCGGCAGCCAGGGCCGTAATTTCTGCATGGTCGTAGGCGGGTGCCACCTCGACCACATCCATGCCGACCCACTGCAAGCCAACCAGTTTTCGCAAAATGCCCAGGGCCTGCGCCGAACTCAGCCCCCCGGCCACCGGAGTGCCGGTGCCCGGAGCAAAGGCCGGGTCGAGGCAGTCGATGTCAAAGGTCAGGTAGGTCGGGCGTTGGCCCACGATGCGGCGAATTTCCTGAGCGGTGGCGGCCACACCATGCTCGTGCACCCAATCGGCACCCAGCACGTTGACGCCCATGAAGTCCTCGTTCCAGGTGCGTATGCCTACCTGCACGGATGTGGTCGGGTCAATCAGGCCGTCGTTGATGGCCTTGTAAAACATGGAGCCGTGGTTCAGCGACAGCGGTTCGTCGTCGGCCCAAGTGTCGCAATGGGCATCGAAGTGGATGATGGACAGCGGTGCGCCATGCCGTTCGGCATGCGCCTTTAGCAGCGGATAGGTGATGTAGTGATCGCCACCCAGAGTCAGCATCTGCGCACCGGACGCCAGAATGGTTTGCGCATGTTGGTAGATGGAAGAAAAGATGGTTAACGGGTTGTGGGTGTCGAGCCAGCAATCTCCGTAGTCAATCACGCTAAGCCGATCGCAAGGCCCATAGCCCCAGGGGTGCAGGGGTTCGTTCATCTGTACCGAGGCGGCCCGAACGGCAGCCGGCCCCAGGCGCGCGCCAGTGCGGTTGGTGGTCGCCAGATCCAGCGGAACACCCGACACCACCACCTGCGCACCGTCAAGATTCTTGGTGTACTGGCGGCGCATGAAGGACAACACCCCGGCAAAGGCGTTTTCCTTTTCATAACCCCGCTTGTTGCTGCGGGTAATGGCGCTGTCGCCAACTATTTTTGTGCTGTCCATGTGCTTCCTTGTGTTGCATAAATGGTCTTTGATTTACGCTTTGGAAGCAATTAGCTATGCTGGGTTAGAAATTAAATAAATTAATAGCATGAACAAAGCCTTACCGCCGTTCAAGAGCCTGCTCGCCTTCGACGCGGCGGCCCGACTGGGGAGCTTTTCCAAAGCTGCGGAGGAGCTATCACTAACCCAATCCGCGGTGAGCCAGCAATTACTCAAATTGGAAGAGTCGGTAGGCCAGAGCCTGTTCTTTCGCAATGGCAAAGGCGTAGGGTTAACGGCCGCCGGTGTGTTGTTGCACGAAACAGTGCGCGAGACCCTGGCCCGCCTGGCCGCCGGGCTGGACCGCATTGAGCCCTACAAGAGCAAGGAATCCCTGCTCATTGCCTGCCCGCCCGACTTTGCCCAAGGCTGGTTGATGCCCCGCGTGGATGCCATGCGGCGCGACCATCCGGGTATTGAGATCTGGTTCATCACCGAACGACCCGTGCGGGAGATTGACCGCATCGATGTGGATCTGGTGATCTCACGCCGCCCCATTCATACCGCAGACGTGGAGTGCGCCCCGCTTTTGGAGGACTATTCGGTGGCCCTTTGTGGCCCACAAACTGCAAAGAAGATTGGGCAGACAACCTATCCCAAAGTATTGGAATGCGCACCCTTGTTGATGCTGGAAAGCGAGCCTTTGTGGGGCGACAGGCTATCGTCGAGTGCGCTGAAGAAAGTCCGCATTTCACGCGGCGCAACGCTCGATGACAGCCGCCTGCTGTTGGAAGCCACCATCCGCGAGCAGGGCATCAGCTTTATGTCGCACGCAGTGGCCGCGCAGGCCATTCAGGAAAACCGTGTGCGCATGCTGCCGCAAATACCCACGGTGTCCAGACAGCGATTCTGGCTGATGCGCACCCGATTGACACCCAGGACGCCCTTTGCGAACCTGGCCTTTCAGTGGCTGTTGAATGCGTCGCGGGGCATGGTGCCGCTGCAAGACTGATGATTTGAACGGGGGTTTTCATATGAAGGACTTGCTTTTGAACTTGATGGCCGGCTATTGGTCGGCACAAGAGGTTTCTGTCAACCTGATCGTTTTTGCCAATCTATTTGGCGCGCTTGTTCTGGGTCTGATTGTGGGATATGAGCGCTCTTATCACGGTCGTGCTGCGGGTATGCGGACCTATGGGCTGGTGTGCATGGCCTCTTGTGCAATGACTGTGATCGTCGGCTACCCCGGGTCCTGGTATGGCGGAAGCCTACAAGGATCATTGCTTGGACATATGCCGCCGGACCCCACCCGCGTGATTCAGGGCATCGTCACAGGGGTGGGTTTCCTGGGTGCCGGCGTGATTATGAAAGAGGGTTTGAACATCAGTGGCCTCACCACGGCTGCGTCTATATGGTCCTCCTCAGCGATCGGGATTCTGGTGGGCATTGGCCTTTATTCAGCGGCCATTCTTCTCACCTTTTTGTCTGCCGGACTGATGATGTGGGCCGCAATTTTGGAGAAGGCCTTGCCATCGCGACCGGCGGTGGCCATCCGTTTGACATTTCGTGCAGGCTTCGTCCC
>CANFNO010000548.1 GCA_947447845.1 Burkholderiales bacterium
ACGCGCATGCCGATATCGGCAACCGCGTTTTCACCCCGGGTGACGCTGGCTGAAGTGCCTGTGGTTTCGCGCGCGTCGCGCGAGACGATATTGACCACGCCCAAAAAGGCCCGCGCTCCATAGGTGGCGGAGTTGGAGCCGCGCAAAACTTCGATGCGTTCAATGTCGTCCAGCGCCAAGGTTTGCCAGCCAATGCCGGCCGAGCCTTGCAGCAAACCGGAGTAGACCGAACGCCCATCCACCAACACCTGAACGCGGTTGGCCCAATCGTCGCTGCGGCCATGGTAGGTGGCCATGGGGGCGTCGGTTTCAAAGGAGGAGGTGGTCTGGAAGCCAGGCACAAAGCGCAGCACATCGACGACGCTGCGTGCGCCCGTCATGCGAATGAAATCGTGGTCCAGAATGGTGAGTGCACCCGGCGTGTCGTCCAGCGTTTGAGCCAGGCGAGATACCGAAATCACGGTAGGCACGTCGGACAGGTAGTCGGACTCAGAGGTTCCGGCTCTTGTATGTTTGGTAGTTTCCGCTGGAGGCACGTCGGCAAATACCAGCTGCGAAAACACACAGATGCTGCCAATCAGAAATTTTGGATAGTTCACGACGCGGTCCCTTTAGAGCGCCTGGAATTCGACGCTATGCCGCCTATTAGACAACAGCGCGCACGCTGGTTGCGACTCGGTCCGCGCAGCCCTTTGGCGGCGCCTCAATGGTTTTTCGCGAAAGCCTGCATGTGAAAGGCCGCATGTTCCTGTGAGTAACGTTTATCGGGCGCCACCGGGCAGGCGCGCCGTGCCAGGCAGCCGCCTTGCATGCAGTCTGCGCCCTGGTCTGAATGGAGATGGCTGGCGCAGGTTTGCAGCAGAAAGGATTCGCCGGTGTAGGCACCGACCGGGCAGGCCTGCAGGCAAGGTTTCCCGCTGCAAGTTGTGCAGATGTCCCCAGCTGAGGTTGGCCACTGGATGACGCCCGCAAGTTCAACGGTTTCTGTGCGGGAGGCTGAATTGCCAGTCGCGGCAGCAACTCCAAGTTCCCCGGCGACCGCTGGCAGCGCCAAAGCAAATCGGTAGGCATGCCACAGTCCGTACTCCGGGTGGATGCGCAGCATCATGCGGCTGGGCTGCGTGGGCTCCGCGCGGTCGGCCCAGCGTTGGAACGGGTGGTAGGGCGGGCCATCAAAAGGGAACAAGGCACGGCCACCAAATTGGGTTGCCAACGCTTCGCCGATGGCGCGGCTCCAGCGGTCCAGCGGGTCGGGGAGGCCATCATTGAAAAAGCGGGATGCCTTGAAGTGCGGCCAGAAAGCGGAGCCGATGACACCGACCATCCAGACCACGGCTACCGGTTGGCCATCCGGCAAGTGAGCTAGCCCGTCGGTGGAAACCGGTACAAAGCCGCCACGCAAATTCAGCCCGTGCGCGCCAACTGCGGCCTTCAAATCCTGATCAGTAGCGGGTTGCATAAGGATGTATTTAACGTGCCCGAGTGCGCGGCGCGCCCGACGCAGTGGCCGTCACGATAGCTTCAAAGAACATATTGCCGTCGATGTCGTTGTTGACGGTGTTGTCGGTCTGGCTGAAGGCTACTGTGGCGCCATCGGCACCGGCGCTAATTGCGTTCTGCGTGGCCTCGGCGGCGGCGAGTTCCTTTGCGTGTGCGATTGCTGCGTACACTCCGGCAAAGTCTTTCGGCCCGCCTTTGGTGTAGACCCGGAAGGTGCCGCGCACGGGCTGCGTCACGGTGATGTGGATGCGCTGCGAGACTTCGCCCAACACCGCACCCACAGCGTTTGCCACCTCCGCATAAGGCGGCACACGCAGTTGCATGCCGAGCGCTTCTGCCACTGCCGGGTAATAGCTGGAAGCCGGTGCGCCCACGGCTACCAAGGGCATGTCGGGGGCGAACTGCAGGGAGAAAACGGAGGAATTGGGGGCGACAGTCGCTGAGCCACCGCTGGGAGTAGCGCTGGCCGTCGGGTCGCTGGCTGTGTTGCCAGTGGGCCTGCGCCCCTGCAAGGCCATTTGCGTCAGCAGCGCAGCCATGTTGCTGGCGCGGTCCTCGTTCATTTGTCCGGCATCGTTCAACCCGGCTTCGATGAGTTTTTGGCAGATGGTCGACAGCACCAGATCCACCACCTGGCGCGAGGGTGCCACCGCATCGCCCAGGGTCCAGGTGCCCAGGCCGTACATGTAGCGCATCTGCCGCGCCCAGACGCGGGCGGCTAGAGTGGCTGCAGCCTGACTCCAGTGCGTGGCCATGCCCAGCACGTGCGCCGCATCGCTGGGCGTGAAGCCGCTGTAAATCGCCAGGCCCTTGCGCTCCAGCCGTGCCAACGCGCGGGACAGGGGGCGGTCTTCGATATTGCTGCGCTCCAGATCGACAGGCCCTTTGGCCAGTCGCTCCCAGGCACGCAGTTCGTCGTCGGGAAGGCGGCTGATTAGAGCCTCATCGCTGTGCAGGCGCAGCGCAAAGCGGATCTGGCTGCCATGCGGCGACTCATTTTGCTGGCGCTCCAGCACCGGCAGCACTTCCGGGTGTTCATGAGCCAGCAGGCTGATCGGCACCACACGGCGCGGGCCGATGGCCAGGCCCTTGCCGCCCAGAAAACGCACTTCGCTGTCGCCGCCCAGGCCAATCGAATAGACCTTAACGGCTTCCACCATGGGACGCCAATCACCAATCAGGGCGCCGTCCACGCTCAACTCGGGCCGGCCATTGCGCACCACGGCAATATCGGTGGTGGTGCCGCCCATGTCGGCGACGATGGCGTTGGCCACGCCGCTCAAGGCGCAGGCGCCAATCACGCTGGCGGCCGGGCCACTCAGCACCGTGCCTACCGGCCGCGCCAGCGCGCTGGCAGCATTGATCAGCGTGCCATCGCCCTTGACGATCATCAGCGGCGCGTCAATTTTGCGGACGTGCAGGGTGCGTTTGACCGAATCGATCAGCGCCTTCACATGCGTAATCATGCGGGCGTTGAGCGCCACCGTCATGGCCCGGCGCGGTGCGCCCAGGCTGCTGGCCAACTCGTGGCCGCAGGTGACAGGTTTGTCGGTCAGCTCGGTTACCCATTCGCGCAACTGCAACTCGTGCTGTGGATTGCGCACCGCAAAGCTGGCAGAAATCGCAAAGGCGCTGACCCGTGGCGCGTGTTTGAGGATGGCGGCTTTGGACGCCTCTTCGTCCAACGGCGTGATGGCGTTGCCACCCGCATCGTGCCCGCCAGGCAGCGACACGAT
>CANFNO010000549.1 GCA_947447845.1 Burkholderiales bacterium
AAACTTTGCAGGCCGATGCACAGGCCTGGGCACGTGACATTGCCAGTGGCCCGACCTTTGCCAACGGCATCACCAAGACCATGCTGCACCAGGAGTGGAGCATGACGATTGAGCAGGCGCTGGAGTCCGAAGCCCAGGCCCAGGCCATTTGCATGCTGACTGAAGACTTCCGCCGCGCTTACCTGGCCTTTGTGGCCAAGCAGCGGCCGGTGTTTCAGGGCAATTGATGTCCTGCTTGCACGCCACCCGCGCATCAGCCCCTTCGCAAGGACGCTTCCATGAGTGACACCCAGTATCTGAATTGGCCCTTTTTTGCCCCGCACCACGCGCCACTGGCGCAGTCGCTGGACGCCTGGGCGCACGCCCACATCACGCAGTCGCACGGCACCGATGTGGATGCCGAATGCCGCGCGCTGGTGAAGGCCTTGGGTGCGGCAGGTTGGCTTCGTCATGCCGTGGGCGGCACGGCCTATGGTGGTATGGCAGACGCCATTGATACCCGCAGCATCTGCCTGATTCGCGAAACCCTGGCACGTCATTCCGGGCTGGCCGATTTTGCCTTCGCCATGCAGGGCCTGGGCAGCGGCGCCATCAGCCTGGCGGGCAGCGAGGAACAAAAGCAGACTTACTTGCCGCGCGTGGCCGCTGGCGAGGCGATTGCCGCTTTTGCGCTCAGTGAGCCCGAGGCCGGGTCGGACGTGGCTGCCATGCAATGCAGCGCTCGCATCGAGGGCGATCATGCCGTGCTCAATGGCAGCAAGACCTGGATTTCCAACGGCGGAATTGCCGACTTTTATGTGGTGTTTGCGCGCACGGGTGAGGCTGCTGGTTCTCGTGGCATCAGCGCCTTTATCGTCGATGCCGACACACCCGGGATGGAGATTGCCGAGCGCATTCAGGTCATCGCTCCGCATCCGCTGGCCACGCTGCGCTTTACCGAATGCCGCGTGCAGTTGAGCCGTCGCATCGGCGAAGCGGGTGAGGGCTTCAAGATCGCCATGCGCACGCTGGACGTGTTTCGCACCTCGGTGGCCGCAGCCGCTTTGGGCTTTGCGCGCCGCGCACTGGACGAAGCGCTGGCACGCGCCACCAGCCGCAAAATGTTTGGCCAGTCGCTCGCCGACTTCCAACTCACGCAGGCCAAGCTGGCGCAGATGGCCACCACCATCGACTCTTCGGCCTTGCTCACCTACCGCGCCGCCTGGCAGCGCGATCAGGGGCTGACCGTGACCAAGGAAGCCGCCATGGCCAAGATGGTCAGCACCGAAGGCGCTCAGCAGGTGATTGACGCGGCGGTGCAAATCTGGGGCGGCATGGGCGTGGTGAGTGACCATCCCGTTGAGCGCCTGTACCGCGAGATCCGTGCGCTGCGCATCTACGAGGGCGCTACCGAGGTGCAGCAACTCATCATCGCCCGCGAGTTGCTCAAAGAGCTCAAACCTGCAGGCTGACCGCAGCCCCCACCACGCAAAGCTTTCGCGTTCCGTCAGGAGATCCGTTATGCCCACCGCCCACACCGACACCTTCGCTCGCGACCACTTGCCGCCACTGGACCTGCAGCCAATCTATCTGTTCGATCGGCCGGAACTGCAGTTCCCGGAGCAATTGAATTGCGCGACCGAACTGTTGGATCGCCACGTGCGCGAAGGGCGGGGCGATCGCCTGTGCGTGCAAGGCGGCGGCGAGCGCTGGAGCTACGCCGACCTGCTGGAGCGCGCCAACCGCATCGCCCACGTGCTCACCCGCGAAATGGGTCTGGTGCCGGGCAACCGCGTGCTGCTGCATACGCCCAACACCCCCATGGCTGCGGCTTGCTGGTTTGGCATCGTCAAGGCCGGTGGCATTGCTGTGGCGACCATGCCGCTGCTGCGCGCCAAGGAGTTGCGCACCATTGTCGACAAGGCGCAGATCAGCCATGCGCTGTGCGACTTGGGGCTGGCCGAAGAACTGCGACTGACCTTGCCCGACACGCCGCAACTGCAGCACTTGCTGTATTTCCGCAGCACGCAGGCGGAGGGTCTGGAGGCCGCCATGCAGCGCCACCCAGTTGAATTTGAGAATGTGGATACCGCCGTGGACGACACCTGTCTGATGGCCTTTACCTCCGGCACCACCGGCGTGCCAAAGGCCACCATGCACTTCCACCGCGATGTGATGGCGGCGTGCGCCTGCTGGCCGCGCCATGTACTAAAAGCCGCAGCCGACGATGTGTTTATCGGCAGCCCGCCGCTGGCCTTCACCTTCGGCCTGGGCGGGCTGGTGTTGTTCCCGATGTCGGTTGGTGCCTCCACCGTGCTGCTGGAAAAAGCCGGGCCGCCGCAATTGCTGGAAGGCATTCGCGACTTTGGTGCCACCGTAGTGTTTACCGCGCCCACCTCCTACCGTACGCTGGCCGCGCGGGGTGACGAGATTCGCCAAACCAAGCTGCGCCGCTGTGTCTCGGCGGGGGAGGCGCTGCCAGCCGCCACGCGCACCCTGTGGCGCGAGGCCACGGGCATAGAAATCATCGATGGCATCGGCGCCACCGAGATGCTGCACATCTTCATCTCGGCAGACGAGCGCGACGCGCGCCCCGGCGCCACAGGCAAGGTCGTGTCCGGCTACGAAGCCCGCGTGGTGGATGACGCCGGCCAGCCCGTGCCGCTAGGCACCGTGGGCAAGCTGGCGGTGCGCGGCCCCACCGGATGCCGCTACCTGGACGACGAACGCCAAAGCAGCTACGTCAAAGACGGCTGGAACTATCCCGGCGACGCCTACGTCATGGACGAGGCGGGCTACTTCTACTACCAGTCGCGCACCGACGACATGATCATTTCGGCGGGCTACAACATTGCTGCGCCCGAAGTGGAAGAGGCCTTGCTGCTGCACCCCGCCGTGTTTGAGTGCGCCGTGATTGGTGTGCCTGATGCCGAGCGCGGCCAAGTGGTCAAAGCGTACGTCACCCTGCGCTCCGGCTTTATCGCCGGTGGTGCCACGGTCAAGGATTTGCAAGACTTTGTGAAGAAGACGGTGGCGCCCTACAAATATCCGCGTCAGATTGCCTTTGTGGAAAAACTACCGCGCACACAGACCGGCAAGTTGCAGCGCTTCAAACTGCGCGACCTGTAAGAACGGCTTGTAAGAGCGACCCTCAATTGCGCACCGTGCAGCCGACCCACACCGAAACCCAACAACATCCAAGGAGAAAACCATGAAACTGCTTCAACCCCCGCACTGGCCGCGTCCGCGTGGCTATG
>CANFNO010000550.1 GCA_947447845.1 Burkholderiales bacterium
AGTGTTCCAACAAGAAAGGGAGGCGTGGCTATAAACCCTTCCGTGCCGAACCATTGCCCTATGGTGGAAACCAGTGTTGAACCACCAAAGTACAAAAGGTAAATAACCAATAGCTCCGGAATTGCACGGAATATTGTGGTGTAGGTATTGCCCAGGACTTGCAGCGACTTGTTGTTTGAAAGACGGGCCGATGCAACCGCCGCTCCAAAGACCGCTCCGACAAGTAAGCCACACAGAGTGAGGCTTACTGTCATCAACGTGCCCAGCATGAGGAATGACCCCCATCCTTCTTCTCCAAAGCCCAAAAGGGCTATCAGATCAGTCATAGATTCACCGAGGTATTTCAGGCTTGAAGCTGTGAAGGTGGGCAACCCTACAGACTGGCAGGCGTCAGATCAAGCTTGAACCACTTCGCGTAGAGCTTCTTCATGGTGCCATCTGCAAATGCGTCCTTTATGGCTTGATCGAACTTTGCCTTCAGGTCTGCATCGGCATGTCGAAACCCAAGCGCCTCACCTTCGCCCAATACTTTTCCGTTGATCTTCGGACCTGCGAAGCGCAAGCCCTTGTTCTCGGGTTTGGAAAATATGGAAGATAAGAAGGTGACGTCGTCGAAAACGACATCAATACGCCCCGCCTTCAAATCGAGAATGGCATCGGGTGACGCCGTGTATTCACGGATGGTTGCCACATCTTTGAAGTGCTCATCCATAAATTTGGTGTAGGCGGTACCCGATGCAATGCCAATCGTCTTGCCTTTGAGTGCAGCCCGCAAAGGCTCAACCGCCGCGCGAATGGACTTTGCATCCGTACCCAGCCGGAGGGCGGCGCCCGCACCCGTTGCCTCGGCCAAAAATTTGGGATCCTTTGTCACCAGGCTCGCGGATGTCAGAGCATATTCGCGGGAAAAAGCGATCTCTTTCATCCGGTCTTCCGTGATCACAATGGCATCCATGATGACGTCGTACTTTCCGGCATTCAGGCCAGCGATCATGCCATCCCAGTTTTGCACAGACAGCTTGCACGTGATCTTGATGCGGGCGCAAATGTTGTCCATCATCTCGACTTCAAACCCGCCCAGTTTTCCACCTGGCAGCGTCAGATTCCAGGGTTCATAGGCGCCTTCGGTCGCGATCGTGACGGACTTCCACTCTTTGGCGTACGCGCTAGTGACCACCGTGATTGCGGCCAAGGCCAAGAGGCCTGTGCGTACATATTGAGAAATCTTCATTTTTCTGTCTCCTGAATAGTTCGTGATGAAAGTAAGAAAGTGATTGGCCTTCAATAAGAGCCGTGAGGACTCTCACAGAGTTCCACTTAGGCAGCGCGGCCGTAGAATCCGACGCGCTCTTGGGGGCTGAACATGACACCGGGCTTCTCGTAGTACGAGAAAACGGCAATCATGCGGTCCACGTCGCCCTGCACCGTAGTCACACGATGTGCGGTGTTCTTGCCACGAAAAACGTTGAGCGTTCCAGCCTTCAGTCGCATGCGCTTTACGTCAGGGTCGCGTCCTTCAAGCAGACTTGCAACGCCTGTGTAATTGGGGTCATTTGCAGACCGCAGATCAGTTCGATACTCGAATTCGCCACCCATCTCCGGCTCTTGCAGCAGCAAGGTGGTCGTGAACTCCGAGCGATCAAAATGCCAGTTCAATGCCTCACCCTGGCGATAGGACATGACGTTGGCGCGTGCCAGCGGATCCTGCATCGTGTGCAGAGATTGCTGGCCCATGGTGGCTGCCAGAAAGCGTGCAAAAGGCGCGTACTCATAAATTGAAAGTACCAGGCTGTTGCCAATCTGGTCGGCACAAATCGTGTGGTTGATCGTTTCCACTTTACGCAGCGCCGGGTGGTCTGACTCCAGTTCTGGAATCTCCGGTTGGAAGTAAATGTTGTGGACACGCTTGTGCGTATAGGACTGTGTTGCCATGAGCGGCGCAATTTCTGACGCGGCCTTTTGGGCAATGCCTGGAAGAACAAAATCCTCCAGATTGAACATTCCCGCTGCCTCCAGGTCTGCGATCGACTTGTCCACCAAGGCTTTCCACTCCTTGCTTCCTTCGCGGTCAAGTGGATACCGGTCCAGGTTAAGAATTTCTTTCATTTACACCTCTTCAAAAGTTGAAGCCTGAATTTAGGTCAATGAAATAGCACTCACAATGGCAAAAATTGTTATGCTTGCCAAAGAAAAACTTTCGATGAGGGCTCTCCATGAGCAAGCTTCCGCCACTCAATAGCGTCAAGGCATTTGAAGCCGCCGCGCGACTTGGCAGCTTTGTTTTGGCGGCCGGTGAACTGGGGGTGACATCGGTAGCTGTTGGCCAGCAGGTGCGCAATCTGGAGTTCTACTTTGGCAAGCAGCTCTTTAATCGAACGGGCAATCGCATCACGCTGACAGATGCGGGGCAGTCCATCTATCCACAAACTTCCCGGGCTCTGGGTGAACTGTCAGCAATGACGGTTCGCATTCAGGAGAGGGAGACGCAGGCGCTTCTGGTCATAAGCGTTCCGTTCTCCATCGCTGATCTGTGGCTTGCGCCCAAACTAACGGAATTCTTTGAAGTGTTTCCCCAGATGGCCATTGACATCCGGGTGGAAGAAGACCCGGTGGATTTAGCGCGGCAGGGTATTGATGTTCGGGTCAGCTATGGCGACTATCACTATCCCGAGCAACAAGTTACTCGACTGTTCAATGACGAAGTAACACCACTGTGCGCGCCTGAGTTCATGTACAAACATGGAATCAATGGGTTGGACATAGCGACGATTCATGAAAGCGCGTTTATCCACACCAACTGGGGACCAAACTATGTGTCGCATCCCACTTGGGCTGATTGGTTTCACAAGGTTGACATTGATCGGCGGATCGATCCATCGCGCGGCAGGCGCGTGGGGTTGTCAAGTCTGGCGATATCGTCTGCGCGCATTGGCTTGGGAATCGCCTTAGGACAGAAGGCAATGGCACGTCGCGACCTGGAGGCTGGGAAGCTCATTTGTTTGTCAAACGAAGCCATCCAACTGGGTCAACCGTACTGCGCATTCGTTCCCAAAAATAAGAGTAAGCGCACTGAAATCAGGCGATTGATTGAGCTGCTTGTAGCCACATGAAAGAACGCTTCAAAAGCACGACACATGTTTCCATTGGGCTTCCCGTTCGCAGGCTAAGGAAGAGAAATTCAACGTGAGTTCAAACTTCCACTTTTGGGCACTCACTTCGCCATTAAT
>CANFNO010000551.1 GCA_947447845.1 Burkholderiales bacterium
GGCTCGCGGTCGTAGCAATCAAAGTCGGTCGGCCCTAGTTCGGTGCCGATGGCGAGCACCACATCGCTGTCGGCCACCAGTGCGCGAATGGCGGGGAAGGACGGGCTGGCAGAAAGCGCCAGCGGGTGTGTGTCGCTCAGCAGGCCGCGCGCGTTGATGGTCATCACCACCGGCGCATCCAGGGCTTCGGCCAGACCCTGCACTGCTTTTGCCGCAGCAATGGAGCCACCACCGGCAATCAGCAAGGGGCGTTTTGCTTGCCGAAGCGCTTGCGCTGCGACTGCCAGCGAAGCGGCATCAGCGGCACCCGGACGCAGCAGCAGTGGCGCGGTCAAGCGCTGTTCCGGCATGGGCGCTTGCATCAAGTTCAGCGGAATCTCGATATGCACCGGTCTGGGCCGCGCGCCGGTGAACACCGTAAAGGCGCGGGCCAGCACTTGAGCCACCTCACCGGGATGGGTAATGGTGTGGCTGAAGGCCGAAACCTCCCGCGCTAAAGCTTGTTGGTTCGGCAGTTCGTGCAGGTAGCCATTGCCCGAGCCCATGCGCCCCATCGGGTTGACGCCTGAAATCACCAGCATGGGGATGGAATCGGCATAGGCCTGTCCCATGGCGGTGAGAATGTTGGAGAGGCCCGGCCCGGTAATGACGAAACAGACACCGGGTTTCCCGCTGACGCGGGCATAGCCATCGGCCATAAATCCCAGGCTCTGTTCATGGCGTGCCGTGACATGGCGCAAGTTGCGCCCGACAAGGCCCCGATACAACTCGACGGTGTGCACGCCGGGAATGCCAAACACCGTGTCTACGCCATAGGCGGCCAGTTGCTCCACCAGGAAATCACTCAACGTCTGCATGCCTAAGCCTCCACGCGCACGGCCAGATTTTCGCGTGCCTGCATGACGGTGTCGACATAGGTGGCAATGCGCTGGCAGGCCTCGGTCAGCCGCTCTTCGCCGACCACAAAGCCCAGCCGCAAGAAGCCGCGCGCCGTGGGTCCAAAGGCCTGGGCATCCAGTACAGATACGCCCGTTTGCCGGAACAAACCCCAGGTGAAATCATTGGCTGACATGCCGGTGTCGCGGATGTCGATCAGCATGAACATTCCGGCTTCGGCCAAGCGGCAATGAAGGCCGGGAACGTCACCCAAAAGCTTGAAAGCAATGTCGCGGCGCTTGCGGTATTCAGCGCGCATGGCGGGCACCACCACGCCACGTTGGGCGATGGCCTCCAAAGCGGCCTCTTGCACGAAGCCGGGGATGCCGTACAGCATGCACAAGAGCAAATTGGCCATGTGCTCAATCAGCGGCGCGGGGGCCACGGCCCAGCCCAGGCGCCAACCGGCCATGGCGTGCGACTTGGACAGGCTGCTAATGGTCACTGTGCGCTCGGCCATGCCGGGCAGGGTGGCGATGCTGACATGTGTTTGCTCAAAGGTCAGCTCGGCATAGACCTCGTCGGACACCACCCACAGGTCATGTGCTTGAGCCATCTTTGCAATGGCCTGCAGTTCCTCCAAGCGCATCACCACGCCAGTCGGGTTGCATGGTGTGGCAAGAAAGATGGCGCGGGTGCGCGGCGTAATGGCGGCTTGCAAAGCGGCCAGGTTGATGCGGAAGTTGTTTTCGGCGTCCACCGGCACTGGAATCAGGGTAGCGCCACTGGCGCGAATGCTGGCCTCGTAGGTGAGGTACATGGGCTCGGGCACCAGCACTTCGTCGCCAGCCTCAACCAGGCACTGCGCAGCGCAAAACAGCGCGTTTTGCGCACCGCTGGTGAAGATCACGTTCTCAGGCCCCACCAATTGACCGCAACGCTCCACATGCTGACGCGCAACGGCCGTGCGCAAGGCCTCGCGGCCGGGGATCACCGTGTAATGCGTGTCGCCAGCGCGCAGGGCTCGCACGGCGGCTTCGGTTATCGGTTCGGGTGTGGCGAAGTCGGGGTCGCCCACGCTCAACACAATCACGTCCTCGCCGCGCTCGGCCGCAGCCAGGGCGGCGGAGTGGATGTGCCAGGCATCCACACCTTCTCCGGCAATGCGGTTCACCAGGCTGGAAAATTTCATGTTTGCTGTCTTTCTCAAAATCCGCTGCGCACAGGCATGCGGCGGGCCAGGCGCCGAAATATATGTTCGATTAGCAGGGCCAGCACCAGGTACACCAGGGCGGTCACCAACAGCGGCTCGTAGGTGCGCAAGGTCTGGGTGCGCACAAAGTTGGCGGCACCCAGCACCTCCATCACCGCCACGGTGGAGGCAAGGGCCGTGCTCTTAAGCAGCAACACGGTTTCCCCGGCCAGCGAAGGCAGCAAAATTTGCAAGGCACGCGGCAACCAGATGCGGCGCACCATCAGCAACCAGGGCATGCCTAAAGCGCGTGCGGCCTCCAGTTCACCTTTGGGTACACCGCGCAATCCGCCCTTGATAACCTCGCCCACATAGGCAGCCACGCTGATGGCCAGGGCCAGCACCACGTACCAGAAGCCGTCACGCAGGTAGTCCCACAAAAAAGTCTCACGTACCGCCGGGAACTCGGCAAACAGCGAGCCCAGGCCG
The DNA here is from genome assembly GCA_947447845.1 of Burkholderiales bacterium. Next base: position 2,558 of record CANFNO010000551.1, read on the forward strand.
TAATACAGCACATAGATTTGCACCAGCAGAGGCGTGCCCCGGATCGTGTTGGTAAACGACAGCGCAAACCAGGCAATGAAGGGCTGCTTGCTCAGGCGGGCAAAGCCCACCAGCAGCGCCAGCACGAAGCCCAGCGCGCCGGAATACAGCAGCAGCTCCAGCGTGGTCTGCAGCGCTGGCAAGAAATATTCCTGGTAGGTGACAAGCCATTCAAAGTCCATGGGGTGGGCCTTTCAATGGGCTGGCATCCAGCGGCGAAAGCGCGATTCGATGCGCTCCACCACCAAATTCGACAGCAGGGTGATGACCAGATACATGGCCCCCACCGACAGATAAAACAGCAAATACATCTTGGTGGAACCCGCCGCCTGCTTGGCGGTGAACAGCAACTCGTTGTAGCCCACCACGCTGATCAGGGCGCTGTCTTTGAGTAGCGTCATCCACAAATTGGACAAGCCGGCCAAAGCAAACGGCATCATTTCCGGAATCAGGATGCGCCGCACGATCAAGCCTCGGCTGCAACCAAAGGCGCGTGCAGCTTCGATGTGACCGACTGGAATGGCCAGAATCGCACCGCGAATAATCTCGGAGGCATAGGCGCCCTGCACAATGCCCAGCACCACGACACCCGAGGCAAAGCCGTTGATCTCCACCGGGTCATGACC
>CANFNO010000552.1 GCA_947447845.1 Burkholderiales bacterium
TAGCTTCGGCGTGCAGGTAAATGTGGTCGATGCGGACGGTTGCATCAAGGTGGAACCGGGGTTGGCGCCGGTGCGTGAAAAGATTGCCGGTGGTCTGCATATGCCGGACGATGAAACCGGTGACTGCCTGATGTTCTGCAATCTGTTGCTCACACAGTTGCTGTCCATGGGGGTGACGTTTCGCTTTGGCGTGCACATCACCGCGCTGGAGCGCGACGGCAACACGGTGCGTGGCGCCCGCATCCAGACTGCTGGCCAAGCCGACGCGTTGCTGTTGGCCGATGCCACCGTGCTGGCTCTGGGCAGCTATTCGCCGTTGCTGGCGCGGCCCTTGGGGCTGGAGTTGCCGGTTTACCCGGTCAAAGGCTACTCGCTCACGGTGCCGGTAAAAGACGCGTCGCGTGCGCCGGTTTCGTCCATCGTTGATGAGGATTACAAGGTGGCGTTGACGCGCCTGGGTTCGCGCATCCGGGTCGCTGGAACCGCCGAGGTGGGCGGCTTCGACAGCAGCCTGCGCCCGGGGCGACTGGCCACCATCCAGCATGTGCTGGCCGATCTGTTCCCAGGTGGCTTCCAGCGCGAGGAAATGACCTTTTGGACTGGCATGCGCCCCATGACACCCGATGGCACGCCCATCCTTGGCGCCAGCCCATTCAAAGGATTGTTCATGAACACCGGCCATGGCACGTTTGGTTGGACCATGTCCTTGGGCTCGGGGCGGGTGGTGGCTGACATCGTGCATGGACGCAAGCCGGGCATTGACACCAGCGGTCTGGCTGTGTCGCGTTACGCGACGGAATAAGGTTCGCTGCCAGGCCACGCTCTGCGCGGCGCATGGCTTTCATCTCGAAAAAATTTTTATAACAAACGAGGAGATAAGACATGGGCTTGTTGCAGCAGTTATTCAGAACCAAGGCCGTCGGTGATGCGGACGCCGGCCATGGTTCGGGCGGCCTGACCCGTTCCTTCGGTCTTTTTTCACTCACCATGCTGGGTGTCGGGGCCACCATTGGTACCGGTATTTTCTTTGTCATGGCGGAGGCGGTGCCCAAGGCCGGTCCAGCCGTGCTGCTGGCCTTTTTGCTGGCGGGCGTGACGGCCGGTCTGACGGCGTTGTGCTATGCCGAACTCTCGTCTTCCATTCCTGCGGCGGGCTCGTCCTACTCTTACGCTTATGTCACGATGGGTGAGTTTGTTGCCTTCATGGTGGCCGCCTGCCTGATGCTGGAATATGCCCTGTCGGCCAGCGCCACGGCCATTGGCTGGTCGGGCTACCTGAACAACTTTCTCAACAATGCGCTGGGCTTCTCTATTCCCGAGGCCTTGCGCAGCCCCATGCTGGTGAGCGGCAAGGACGGGCTGGAGGTCCACACGGGTCAGTTCAACCTGCCGCCCGTTGTGCTGGTGTTTTTATGCGGCCTGTTGCTGATGCGCGGGGCCAAGGAGTCGGCGACCGTCAACGCGATCATGGTGCTGATCAAGCTCGCGGTGCTGGTGTTCTTTTCAGTCATCGCCTTCACCGGTTTCCAGGCTTCCCATTTCACGCCGTTCTTCAATGCCTCTGGCATGACCGGTGTGACCGCAGCGGCAGGTACGGTGTTCTTCTCTTTCATCGGTCTGGACGCCGTGTCCACCGCGGGCGCCGAGGTCAGGGACCCCAAGCGCAACGTGCCTTTGGGCATCATGCTGGCGCTGTTGATTGTGATGATCGGCTATGTGGTCGTAGCCGTCACGGCGCTGGGCGCCCAACCAACGGATACCTTCAACGGGCAGGAAGCCGGTTTGGCCGTGATTTTGCAAACCGTGACCGGCCAGACTTGGCCCGCGATTGTGCTGTCTATGGGTGCCGTGATCTCGGTCTTTAGCGTCACCCTGATTGCCATCTACGGGCAGACCCGTATTTTGTTTGCGGTGAGCCGTGATGGCCTCATCCCCAAGACCTTTCAACAGGTCAACGCCCGCACCTTGGCACCGGTCAACAACATCGTGATTGTTTGCGCTCTGGTGTCGGTGGTGGCTGGACTGGTGGATTCGAGTTATCTCTGGGACATGGTCAGCATGGGTACCCTGGTGGCCTTTATCGTGGTGGCGGCCAGTGTGCCGGTGCTGCGCGCCAAGCAGCGCGGTGGCACCGGCGGCGAGAGCGGCAACTTCCGCCTGCCTTTTGGGGCCTACGCCATTCCCGGCTTGAGCATTCTGTCCTGCCTGTACATCATGAAGGACTTGTCGTCCGCTACCTTTACCGTGTTCTTTAGCTGGATCGGCGTGGCCATAGTGGTCTACTTTGCCTATGGTCTGCGCAACTCCGAACTGTCCAGGAGCCAACCATGAACACCTGCCTGGTCGGTTATACGCCGGACGCCGGCGGCCAAGCGGCACTGGCTTTGGCGCGCTTGTTGGCCGGGCAGCCCGAGACGACGGTTGTGGTCTGCGTCATCACCCCGGAAGTCTGGGGCTACCCCTCGCTAGCGCGCGTAGACCAGGAATACGGCAAGTTCCTGGACGAGTATGCGGAGGCCACCCTGGCGCAGGCGCGCGCCCAACTTGGCGACATGGCCAATGCGCGCTTCGAGCGGGTTGCGGCTTCATCGGCCACCGAAGGGCTGACCCGCATGGCCGAGCGCGAAAGTGCCGACCTGATCGTACTGGGTTCGGCACGCGAAGGCACGGCAGGTCGCTTGCTGCTGGGCGGCGTCACGGATGAAATTTTGCATGTGGCTACGGTGCCCGTGGCGATTGCGCCGATCGGCTTCAGCGCAACAGCGCCACTCAGCCGCATCACCGTTGCCTTCTCGGGCGGAGAGGCGGCGCGCAGCACGGCGTTGCATGCCCTGGGCCTGGCGGGCGCCCTGAAGCTGCCCTTGCGTTTGATTAGCTTTGCGGTGCGCGACCAGCAGATGTTTCCGCCCCTGGGCAATCGCGATGCCGAAGCCCTGGTCTTGCAGGGTTGGCTAGACCAGGCACAGGCGGCACTGAAGACCGTGCACGACCAAATTGCGGTCACCGGCTTCCCTGTGGAAACCGATGTCGGAATGGGCTCCACCTGGGATGAAGCCCAGGCCAGTTTGCCCTGGCAGGACGGTGACGTTTTGTTGCTGGGCTCCAGCCGACTGGGATCCCTGAAGAGGGTATTCCTGGGTTCCAATGCGGCCAAAATCATGCGATCCTCACGGGTGCCGGTCATCGTACTTCCACGTCATAACTAGACGATAACAATTAA
>CANFNO010000553.1 GCA_947447845.1 Burkholderiales bacterium
AAAAACTAGGAGACAAAGATGAAGATGGTTGCAAAGTTGACTTGTGTGGCGGTCGTCGGCATGGTGGCCCTGACGGGCTGCACCACGATGCAGTCAGGCCCCAAAGCCATGACGTTTTTTGTGACCAGCACCGGTCCGGGAAACGGCGGCGATCTGGGTGGGCTCGAAGGTGCGGATCAACACTGCCAGAAGCTGGCTACTGCAGCCGGTGCCGGTGAGCGCACCTGGCATGCCTACCTCAGCACCCAGGCGCCCAAGCTGGCTGACCCGAACTTCGTCAACGCACGCGACCGCATCGGCACCGGGCCATGGCAGAACGCCAAAGGCATGGTTATTGCGCAGAATGTGGAAGAACTGCACTCCGCTAAAAACAATGTGAACAAGTTGACGTCGCTGGATGAAAACGGCCATCCCGTGAACGGCCGGGGTGACACACCCAACAAGCACGACATGCTGACCGGCTCGCGCCCGGATGGCACCGCATTTCCCGGCGCTCCCTTTGCCGACATGACTTGTGGCAACTGGACAAAATCCACTGCCGAAGGTTCTGCAATGACGGGCCACCACGACAGCATGGGCCCACTGGACAGCGCCTGGGCCAAGTCATGGAATTCCACCCATCCAACAATGGGCTGCAGCCCTGAGAAGATTCGCCCCACGGGCGGAGACGGCCTCTTCTACTGCTTTGCGGTGAAGTGAGGGACTGCAGGGCCGCAGCTTGCAAGCAAACTGAAGCATGAATTGCTCTGCGGTTCTGTGCGTTTGCGCAAGCTTGGTTTGAAAGATTGGGCGTAGGATGATTTTGCGAGCATGCGGCCACTGAAATAAAACGAACAGCGTTAAAAAGGCTTGTGTCGCACCGCTCGTTGTACGCAAGGAGCGCACCATGTCCCATTACCACGCACTCGTTTGGATCGATCACGTAGAGGCCCACGTGATGCACATCAGCCCGGATGATGTGGAGAAATCGGTGATTCAACCCAACAGCCCGCACCACAAATTGCATTCCAAGGTGGGCACGCTGGGGGATGGCCGTGCACCCGAAGATCAGGACTACTACCACCGCGTGGCACAGGCCCTGGCGGGCGCATCGGAAATTTTGATCGTCGGCCCGGCACAGGCCAAACTCCAACTGATCAAGCATATTCATGCCCATGACGCGGCGCTGGTGAGCAAGGTGGTGGGCGTGGAGACCGTCGATCATCCGTCCGATGGCCAATTGGTGGCCTACGCGCGCAAATACTTCCACGCCAAAGACCAGATGCTCTAGGACCAGCGCGTCAATGCGGCGGCTTTATGATGGGCCATGTTCAAAATTTACTGGACCGCTGCTGATTCAGAGGCCTGCTCGCAAGACGAAGAGCAGCTCACGAAGGCACTTGAGATTGTCAAAGCCAAGCGCGATGCCGGGCATTCGTTCGTGACCATGGTCGCGGAGGATCCCAGCCATGTGGGCAAGCCGGGTGTGGATGCCGTGGTGGATGGCAAGACCCCGGACGGACACGACTACGAGTGGTCCAAGGCGGGGCGCGCTGGCAAGTCGCGCAAGCATGACAAGGTGGTCGTTAAAGACCGCTGAGCGCTGCTTAGTCGGCTGGCATCCAGCGACCCGTTTGCGGGCACAAAGTTACGCGTGCTCCGTTCACCTGAACTTCCTCATCCGACAACAACAGCGCCGTTGCAGGGTGCGTGTCAAAGCCGATCCGGAGCACGTGCGTCACGTCGGCCTGCTCGATAGGCAGTTCCCAGGTCAGAAACACCAGGGTGCAATCACGCCCTTCTGGGAAGTCGGCACTATCAAAGCCATTGCGATTGCGTGCAATGACGGCGTGGGGCTGGCCGGTGTCGAACACCACCGCCGTGCCTCTGGTCAGAGGAATGCGATGCCCGGTGGACGCAAAGTGCAAGTCGAGCCCCTTGTCTTCGCTCAAGAAGAGATTGCAAAAGGCGGCCCCACCGTATTGCGCGCCGTCGTGGTGGTAGCGGGCGCCGCGGCAGGCCATCAAGGCGACTTCGCTGGAGGTGAGCACATCGCCCAGACCCAGCCCGCGTGTCCAGTCGGCCATCGCCTGCACGCAGCGGTTGTAGTCAGGCCAACGCATGCGTGCGCGCGGCAAGGGTAGCGACTCCACGTCGCCTGGCTCCAGCCCCAGACGCAGTTCAATGTCCCTTTGCCAGTCGGCCAGCAGCCGGGTGGGCGGAGCGGGCACATCCAAGGTGCCGAACAGCACCACATCGCTCACACTGCGGCTGCGCATGACATCGCCATTACGGTAGTAGGCGGTGGCCATGTTCTGCGCAGATTGCCGCGTTGTGGAGTGGGTCATAGGCACTGATTTTGTCGCAGTCCCGGGCGCACGTCATAAAATCACCGATTCCCCCGAAAGCCCAAAAAATGCCCATCTACCGCTCCAAGACTTCCACCGCCGGCCGCAACCAAGCCGGTGCCCGTTCCCTGTGGCGTGCCACCGGCATGAAGGACGGCGACTTCAGCAAACCCATCATTGCCGTGGTTAACTCCTTCACCCAGTTTGTTCCGGGCCATGTGCACCTGAAGGATTTGGGTCAGTTGGTGGCGCGCGAGATCGAAGCGGCAGGCGGCGTGGCCAAAGAGTTCAACACCATTGCCGTGGATGACGGCATCGCCATGGGCCATGACGGCATGCTGTACTCGCTGCCCAGCCGCGACATCATTGCCGACAGCGTGGAATACATGGTCAACGCGCACTGCGCTGACGCCATGGTCTGCATCTCCAACTGCGACAAGATCACCCCCGGCATGCTGATGGCGGCCATGCGTCTGAACATCCCGGTGGTGTTTGTGTCGGGTGGCCCGATGGAGGCTGGCAAGGTCAAGCTGCTCAACCCCACCTCCCAGAAGATCGAATTCAAAAAGCTCGACCTGATCGATGCCATGGTGATGGCTGCCGATGACAAGGTGAGCGACGCCGATGTGGCCGAGGTGGAGCGTTCCGCCTGCCCGACTTGCGGCTCCTGCTCCGGCATGTTCACCGCCAACTCCATGAACTGTTTGACCGAAGCACTGGGCCTGGCCCTGCCGGGCAACGGCACCGTGGTAGCCACGCACGCCGACCGCGAGCAACTGTTCAAACGCGCCGGGCACCTGGCCGTGGAACTGTGCAAGCGCTACTACGAGCAGGACGACAACAGCGTGCTGCCGCGCTCCATGGGCTTCAAGGCCTTTGAGAA
>CANFNO010000554.1 GCA_947447845.1 Burkholderiales bacterium
CACATACTGGCTGTCCAGGTGCAATACCACCAGGCAGGGGCGCTTGAGCACCGCCAGAGCCTCAATCACCGCCATCATCTCCATGCGGTTATTGGTGGTGCCCAGTTCTCCACCAAACAATTCTTTCACCGTACCATCGGCCGAGCGCAATAGCACGCCCCAACCGCCCGGACCCGGGTTGCCCTTGCATGCACCGTCGGTATAAATCACCACTTCATTCAACACTCTTCTCCTGGTTCAAATAACGCCCTTTTGTGCTGTTGGCCACGGACACTGATTTTCCAACCAGCGCTGACTTGGGCTTCCATGCGGGCTCAAGCAAACGCATGCCCCGCACACGCTTGACGGCCACCAAAAAATAGGCCGCGCCAAAAATGGGCCACCAGCGCGCTCCGACACGGTCCATCCATTCAACACGTTGCCACCACTTTTCGCTGCGAAAGGCGGGTCGGTAGCAACCGAATTCACCTTTTTCCACTTCAAAGCTGAGCAGGCCCAGCCAATCGCGCAGACGCCAGTAGCCAATGAAATCCTCGCCCTTGGGCAGAAACTGCCTGCTGTCGCCCAGACGCTGGTACAAATTGCCCCGACTTTGCTTGAAGCCCCACAAGCTGGTCGGATTCATGCCGCAAATAACCACGCGCCCCTCAGGCACCAACACGCGCTCCACTTCGCGCAAGGTCGCATGCGGATCGGCGCTGAACTCCAGGGTATGCGGCAGGACCACGAGATCGAGACAACTCGAAGGAAACGGCAAAGCGGTGTAATCCGTCAGCAGCGCTGCACTGCGCCCAGTCGTTGAAACCATCAGTCCAGACCGGTCCAGCGCCAGCCACTGGTGCGACATGCGGTTAGCATGCAGGCCATCAAGTTGCTCCAACCCCAACTGCAGCGCGTGGTAGCCGAAAATGTCGGACACGGTCTTATCCAGTTGTGCCTGCTCCCAAGCGAGAAGGTATCGCCCGGCCGGGGTCTGGAGCCAATCAACAAAACTTATACTCGAACCGCTCATGAAGTTAATACCGCTACCCGCTTTTACTGACAATTACATCTGGATGCTGCACGACGGGCACAGGGCCTTGGTTGTAGACCCGGGCGATGCCCAACCTGTGCTGGATGCGTTGCGGCGCGAAGGTCTGCTGCTGGAATCCATTTTAGTCACGCATCACCACGCGGATCACACCGGTGGTGTGGCCGAATTGCGAAATACCACTGGCGCGCAAGTTTATGGTCCCGCTGCTGAAGAGATGCCCGAACCCTTGATACGCCTGTCCGGTGGCGAAAGCTGCACCAGCGTTGGATCGAAGTTTGAGGTGCTGGATGTGCCCGGCCATACCGCAGGCCATATCGCCTTTTACTGCGAAGCAATGGATGGGGCCCCTCTTCTTTTTTGCGGCGACACCTTGTTTAGTGGCGGTTGCGGTCGCCTGTTCGAAGGAACACCCGCGCAAATGCTGGCGTCGCTGGATAGTCTGTCTGCCCTGCCGGACTCCACACGCGTGTGCTGTACCCATGAATACACCTTGGGCAATCTCAAATTTGCCTGTGCGGTGGAACCTGCGAATGCCCAATTGCAGCACTACCTGGCGCACTGCCAGCAACTGCGTGCCAAGGACTTGCCGACGCTGCCCTCCAACATGGCGCAAGAGCGCAATATCAACCCCTTCCTGCGCAGCCGACTACCCGATGTGATCGCAGCAGTTACCCAACATGATGCGGCCAAGGCGCAAAGCGACGGCGTATTTGCAACGCTACGCCAGTGGAAGAACGATTACCGATGAAATTTTTTAAATCGCTTGGCCTGTGCGCCTCGATCTGGCTCACGGGCTGTGCGACCACAGGAGGCCTTCCGCCCAAAGACGAGAACAGCAACTCGGAAAAAATTGCGTTGACTTCCAGCGCCACACTGAGCACGCAGCCCAAGTTCGCCGCCCCAAACGTTCCCGCTGACTCCAAGTTGCCTTCTGCAGGCGCAGGGTCCGTGCCACAGTTGGACGTGAATTCCAAGGCCAATCAGGAGGCCGACCAACTCGCCGGTTCGCGGGCCATCGTCTCTTTGACGCCCCCGAAGGACTTGTGGGAACGCATACGCCGGGGCTATGCAATGCCGGACCTGGACAACGATCTGGTGCATGACCGTGAGCAGTGGTACGCCAAGCGGCCTGACTACATATTGCGCATGACTGAGCGCTCAAAGAAGTACCTGTTCCACATCGTCGAAGAGCTGGAATTGCGCAACATGCCAACGGAACTGGCCTTGCTACCCTTTGTGGAGAGTGCCTTCAATCCGCAGGCGGTATCCAGCGCCAAGGCAGCAGGCATGTGGCAATTCATGCCGGCTACTGGCCGTACCTTCGAGCTCAAGCAAAACGTCTTCCGGGACGATCGGCGCGATGTGTTGGCATCCACCCGTGCCGCACTGGACTACTTGCAAAAGCTCTACAACATGTTTGGCGACTGGCATCTGGCGCTTGCAGCGTACAACTGGGGCGAAGGCAGCGTGGGCAAGGCGATTGGCAAAAATCAGCGCGCCGGTTTGAACGTCGGCTATCCCGACCTCAACATGCCGATGGAGACGCGCATGTATGTGCCCAAGTTACAGGCCATCAAGAACATCGTCGCAGAGCCCGAGAACTTCAATTCGCGTTTGCCAGAAATCGGCAACCACCCCTACTTCGATAGCGTCACCATACGCCGTGACATGGATGTGACAGTCGCCGCCAAACTGGCCGAAGTGTCCTTGGAAGACTTCAAGGCCCTCAACCCCTCGGTCAACAAACCGGTCATCATGGCTGCAGGTACCCCTCAGATTCTGCTGCCCTGGGACAACGCCAAGGTGTTTCAAACCAATCTGGACGCCTTTGGCGGCCAACGCCTGGCCAGTTGGACTGTATGGGTAGCACCCGGTACCATGCGCGCTGCAGATGCAGCCAAAAAGGTGGGCATGAGTGAAGCTGAATTTCGCAGCCTCAACAACATCCCGCCACGCATGATGATTCGCCCGGGCTCGGCGTTGTTGGTACCGCGTGGCATGCACACCGAACAGGATGTCACCAGCCATGTTGCCGACACCGGACAGGTGTCGCTGTCACCGGAGATCGTCCTGACCAAAACCATCGTGCGTGCAGGCAAAGGCGCGACGGTGGCCAACATCGCGCAGAAGTACAAGGTGACTGCGGCCAACGTGGCCCAATGGAATGATGTC
>CANFNO010000555.1 GCA_947447845.1 Burkholderiales bacterium
CAGAACCTCAGCGGCAGAATGGGAGACTGGCTGACGCGCCTGATCGCGCGCGGCGTCAAATGCCCCTCGCCGCCCGAGCACATTGGCTGGAAGCAAAACTACCCCTATGCCATGGTCTGGTTTGGGCTTGCTGGTGGCCTCAAGAGCGCACTGAAGGTCAAGCCCACCTGCCCACTGTTATTCATCTACGGCGAGAAAAAATTGTTTATGTTTCATTCACCCCAGTGGCTGGCGCAACTCAGCAATACGCCAGGCTGCAAAGTGCAAGGCTTTCCAACCGGGCACTGGGTTATGTCGGAGCGGCCGCAAGCCTTTGTGGACTGCATTCGCGCCTGGTTGCCTGGTACCTAACACAACGACAGTTTCAGGCCGATACGCGTAGTTTTCAGCTAGAAATACGCATGGGCCTTGCGCAAGGTGCTGAGACAAACTTCAAGGGAAAGCGACAGTCGATCAGCCCAGGTGTTTTCCTGCCTCTCGACGCGTCAGGCCCGACAGGGCTTGCGCGTGCTGCGCCAAAAAAGCGCGCACCACGTCAGGCCGGGTACGGGCGTAGTCACGCAATGCCCAGCCAATTGCCTTGCGGATGAAGAAATCTGTTTCGGGGGCCAATGCCAGCGCGTAGCGCAGAAGCCGTGCCTCGTCGGTCTGCGCTTTCCAGCTGAGCTGGTGGAGCATTGCCACGCGGCGCACCCACAAATTCGAATGGCCGAGACACCTATCCATGTGGCGCTGTACATCAGCCTGGCCCGTCCGCGCCTGCAAAAGGACGTCACCCACCACACCGGCCAGTCCATCCACTGTGTCCCACCACGAGCGCTGCTGCACCAATTGCAGCAAGCGTGGCAGGCAGTCCATGTCAAGCTGCCGGTGGTATTTGGATAGCATGTCCACGGCCACGTACTGGAATTCGCGCTCGGGCAAATCCCACAGAGCTTCGGCCAGTGACAGCAGCTCATTGGCCGACAAGGCCTTCAGCCGCGGCAAGCCACGCAGCGCCCGGCGACGTGGGGTTGCAGGGACGCCCAAAAACACAAACTGATCCAGCATGTAGGCACGCATGGGGATGGCTCGCTGCGCATCGGCCAAAGGGCGCAATGCGTCTTCGATCTGCGCCAACAGCCCGCCGACGCTTGGTGCCGTCATAAAACGTTTAACGCGGCAGAAATGTCGGCGGCTTGCCCGGGGCGCACCAAACGCCCGATCTCCTGCCCGTCACGCAGCAGAACCAGTGTGGGCCAGAGCTTGACGCGGTAGCTGCGCCCCAGCGGGCGACCCGGGCCGTCTTCCACCTTGAAGTGGCGCCATTGGGGATGTGTTGACAACACCTCGGCAAGCGCAGGCTGGGCGGCACGGCAATAGCCGCACCAAGGGGTGCCGAATTCGAGCAGGGTCAAGCCCGGCAAGGCTTCAACCTCGGCACGGGTCGGCGCTTCGGTTTCGCTCAGGTAGGGCACTCTCAGGCGAGAACTTTGGGCACGCGGTTGTTGCGCAAGCGGAAGGCATCCGGCATGCCCGAGCCCAGCAAGGGGCGCAGGTACATGCGGAAGGCATCCGTCACACCGGTGCCGGCGCTGTCGATGAATTCATCTTCCATCACACGCGTTTTGCCGGCAACTGCTTCCAGCGGCATGAGTTCATAGTCGACTGAATAGAAGCCGGTTCGCTTGATGGCCACAGAACCGTTTTGCTTGCCCCACATGGCGAATTGGACGGCCTTCTCACCGACTTCGCGGGCTTCGCGCTGGTCCACATCGGACACGCAACCGATAAAGGAGCGCTGCAGGTAGCCATAGGTATCGCCGCGCACGCGCTTGATTTGCAGCTTGGTTTTGATCTCCTCGCACAGCAGATCGGCCAATGCTCCATTGCCACTAAGTTGCACATTGCCATGGGCATCGTGCTCCAGATCTTTGGCCAGCAGCGCCGCAATCGGTTGGCCGGACGCATCATGAATGCCTTCGGACACGGCAATGACGCAACGGCCATAACGTTCGTAAGTGGCCTTCACATCGGCCAGGAACTTCTCCAGCACAAACGTGCGCTCTGGCAGGTAGATCAGGTGAGGGCCGTCGTCCGGAAACTTCTTGCCCAAGGCCGAGGCGGCGGTGAGAAAACCGGCGTGCCGTCCCATTACCACGCCGACATAGACGCCTGGCAGGGCCGCGTTGTCCAGGTTGGCACCGGCAAAGGCCTGCGCCACGAAGCGCGCAGCCGAGGGGAAACCCGGCGTGTGGTCGTTACCGACCAAATCGTTGTCAATCGTCTTGGGAATATGGATGGCACGCAGTGGGTAACCGGCCTTGTGCGCCTCCTCGCTGACGATACGCACGGTATCGGATGAGTCGTTTCCACCAATGTAGAAAAAGTGCTCGATGGCGTGCGCCCGCAGCACCTTGAAGATCTCCTTGCAATAGGGCACGTCGGGCTTGTCGCGCGTGGAGCCCAGGGCGCTGGAAGGGGTGCCGGCCACCAGTTCGAGGTTGTGGCTGGTCTCTTGCGTCAGATCCAGAAATTCTTCGTTGATGATGCCGCGCACGCCGTGCAAGGCACCGTAAATCTGCGTGACCTGCTGGAAGCGGCGAGCCTCCAGCGCGACGCCAACCAGCGACTGATTGATAACGGCAGTAGGACCGCCACCTTGGGCAACAAGAATTTTTCCAGAGGACATATTTTTAACTCAATCTTTGGGTTGTTCGGAATTCAAAGATTGAAATGTATCCCAGTCGGTGTCGCGGTCGCTCTCGACTGCATCGGGCACAGGAAGTGGGCGGATAAAGTGTCTGCGCTCGTCGATACCCAAATCGCCAGTAAGTGGCGGCTCCTCGGCGGTAACTGCATCTTTACCAGGCTTGACTTTTGCTGCAGCCTTAGAAGGAATTGCGGACTTAGTCATATTTTTGCACTGCGGTTTCCAAATGCGGTTTGACCAAATGCGGTTTGAGTCCCGCCCACAACCAATGAGTTCCAACACGGCTCCCAAAGCGCTGTGGGAGGCGCAAGTTTAGACCTTCACAAGCGCTTTTCCAACCCTCCACACGCGCCATCCTCACGCAAATCCTGCTGTGCGCAGGACTTGCGTCGAGTGGCTTAGTGACCGCCGCCCAGATAGGCGGCTTTCACTGCCGGGTCATCACGCAGTTTGCTGGCTTCGCCATGCACCGAGATGCGGCCGTTTTCCAGCACATAGCCGTA
>CANFNO010000556.1 GCA_947447845.1 Burkholderiales bacterium
CCGGGGCCAATGCGCGCCGAGATGCGGCTGCCAAACACACTGGCCAGCACCGTGCCCACACCCAGGCCCACGTAGCACAAACCAATTTGGTGTTCGCTCAAACCCAAGAGGCGCGTTGCAAACAGAATCTGCGTCACCATCGCGCATTGCAAAGTCACTTGCCACAGGCCCACTGTGAACGCAATGGTCAATAACAAGCGCTGACGCGCAACAAAGCGCAAGCCATCCTGCAGGTCGCGCCGGAAGTGCGTCGGTGCCATGCTGAGCGGGTCTTCAATGACTTTCAGGCCCCGCAAGATCAACACGCTTGTGGCCAGCATCGCAGCGTCGGCCAAAAGAGCCAGCGGCGCACCAACCAGTTCGATCAGTACGCCAGCCAGACCCGGCCCCACCACATCGGCACCTGAAGATGCCAACGCATTCTTGGCATGCGCCTCGACTAGACGCTCACGCGGCACCACTTGTGTCAACACGATTTGAGCAGCAGAACCTGCCGAGACAAATACGCAACCTGTGGCAAATGCCACCCCATATAAATAGCTCATCGACAAAAGGTCCAGGAACCAAACCAGTGGCACCGATGCCAGCACCACGGCCACAAAAGCCTCGCCCCAGCGGTACACCGGCAATTTGTGCACACGGTCCAACCAAACGCCCACCGGTAAAGACAGCAGCACAAAGGGCAGCAATTCCATGGTCGACAAATAGCCCATTTGGGTCGGCGTAGCCTTGAGCAGTACCACCGCGCTAAGTGGGAGCGCCAGCAGGGTGACCTGCCCGCCCAGCGAACTAATCAGCACCGAGGTCCAAAGGCGCCGGTAGTTGGTGTCGCGCAATAAGTCGTCAGACGAGAGTTTCGGCAACACCGATTGCAAGACGTGCCACACGCGCCGCGCCAAACTTCGCATACCCATGGAGTCGTGTGCCATAGAACTTGAATATATAGATTTGTGCGTATGGCGGCACATACGTGAACTTTTTATACCCAACCTCGGGTTTCCGATCATCTCCCGCCGTCGAATTCTTTGAATTTCGATGTTATCAAATCAAAACACAGTCCTATAATTTGATAACAGAATTGAGTAATGCCGTCTGGCTAGGCGATTAGGAAATTGCCTCCACGCGGCTTTTTTTTGGGACACGATCGTGCAAAGACTATTTTCTTTAGCGGTTCGCCGCTTCTTCCTGGGTTTGGGTTTGGCCAGCGCTATGGCGCTCTCCGGTTCACCCGCACTTGCGCAGGCACAGACAACAACCACGACGGCTGTCGCAACATCGGCGGCCACGGCTGCGATCGATGACGCCAAAAAGTCCGGTGCCACTTCCATTGCCAATCCTTACGGCATTGAAGCCTTGTGGAACACCTCAGACGCCATTACCAAAATCGTTCTGTTACTACTAGCCGTGATGAGCATGGGATCGTGGTACTACCTCGTTATCAAGGTGCTGGAACAAAACAAAATGAAGAGCCAGGCGCAAAAGTTGGCACAGGACTTTTGGAGTGCGCCTACCTTGGATCAAGGCTTGGCAACCCTGACTGAAGGCAGTGCATACCAATACATTGCCAATAGCGGCTTGGCTGCCACCAAGAGACACGTGGGCTTGGTGGGTCATGTTCCACTGACAGACTGGGTCTCGATGAACATTTCCCGCTCAGTCGACAAGGTCAACGGCAACATGCAATCCGGTCTGGCGTTCCTTGCCACGGTGGGTTCCACCTCTCCTTTCGTCGGTTTGTTTGGCACGGTTTGGGGTATTTACCATGCCCTCACTGCCATTGGTATTTCCGGCCAGGCGTCCATTGACAAAGTCGCAGGGCCAGTAGGTGAGGCGCTCATCATGACCGCCATTGGTCTTGCGGTGGCCGTGCCCGCCGTGCTGTCCTACAACTGGTTGGTGCGCCGCAATAAGGCGGTGATGGACGATGTGCGAAGTTTTGGCGGCGACTTGCACGCCGTGTTGCTGAGCAGCGCTGCCAAGGCCTGAAGCTATGTCTATGCAAATAGGCAGTAGTGAAGGCGAAGACGCCGTCATTGCTGCCATCAACACCACGCCATTGGTGGACGTGATGCTGGTGCTCCTGATCATTTTCCTGATCACGATTCCGGTGGTAACCACATCCATACCTGTCACGCTACCCAAAGAACGCGTAGAGGTGCGTGAGACCAAACCTGAGAACGTCATCATTTCGGTGGATGCCGCGGGCAACATCTTCTGGTACGAGGCCAAGATCACCAACATCGAGTCACTGGTTGAAAAGCTCAAAAAAGTAGCCAAGACCGACCCGCAGCCCGAAGTGCAGATACGCGGCGACATGACCTCGCGCTACGAGGGTGTTGGCAAGATCTTGTATGCCTGTCAACGTGCTGGCATCGTCAAGGTGGCATTCATTACCGAACCACCGGCCCTGGGCCAATAAGGAGGCACGACTATGGCCATGAACATCGGTCCGGCATCGGGGTCTGACGAACCCGAGGTGATGATGGACATCAACACGACGCCGCTCATTGACGTCATGCTGGTACTGCTGGTGATGCTGATCATCACCATCCCTATCCAACTGCACGCAGTGAACATGGATATGCCGGTGGGCACACCGCCGACCAACCTGGTCAAGCCAGAAAAGATCCAGATCGACATTGACGAAAAGGGTGTTGTCTACTGGCAAGGTTTGCCGGTCAGCGCTGCAGAGTTGGAGCAGGACATGGTGAAAGTGGCGCAGTTGCAGATGCAACCCGAAGTGCATATACGTCCCAACAAGAACGCGCAATACGCCATCTTTGCGAACGTGATTTCCAACGCACGTCGCAAGGGTTTGACCAAAATTGCAGTGATTGGTAGCGAGCAGTTTGTGCAATGAATACGCTTGGACTTCACCCTGAATACAAGCCGAAGGACCCGTCCCGGCGCATGGTGGGCATTGGTGTGGTCACAGTGCTGCACCTGCTCGTGGGTTATGCGGTGGTCACCGGCTCGGCCCGTACTGCCTTTGAAATGGTGAAAAAGCCTTTGCAGGCGGTGCTGGTCGAGGAAGTCATCATTCCGCCACCGCCGCCTCCTCCTCCGCCAAAAGAAATCGTCAAGCAGCAAGAGGCCCCCAAGGTTGAAGCGCCGCCGCCGCCCTTTGTGCCACCACCGGATGTGCCTCCACCCGTCACCAGCACAGCGCCTGCAATCCAGTCTGTCGCGACACC
>CANFNO010000557.1 GCA_947447845.1 Burkholderiales bacterium
ACGCTGCACCAGCGCCCAGTGTGTATTCGTGGTGTCCTGCTGACTACCGGGTGCATTGGGCGCGCGCAACAGACTGTCGAGCAGGAAGTCGCTCACGCTGGCAACCACCGCCGGTGTGGACAGCAGCGTCGGATCCAGGCGGGCGGATTGGTACAAGTCCATGACATACGACTTGATCTTGGAAAGGGGACGAATGGTGTGTGTCAGGGTGCCCGCGCGCAAGGGCAATTGCACATCCTCGCCGAGTTGCAACTCGATGCCCAGCATGGTGTGCTGGCGTGAAGTGCGGAACTCAAAGCCCGAGTCGCCCGAAAAAAGATGCAGCGAAGAGGCGTCGCAGGCGCGTCCGCAAAACATGCCGCCGCCGCTGGCATTCAGCGGCACACCCAAGGCCAGCACGCCGGGTGGCAACAGGCCGGTCTGCAAAACCGACTGCTGAACGCGCTCGACAAACAGCTTGATGCCACTGCCTTCCACCTGCGCCAGTTCGCCTTGAAACTGGCCCGCACTGAGTTGCAAATAATCCTGGTTCCAACCCGAAAGCGCATGCGCCTGCTCTTGCGCATCCTGAAAATGCAGCGAGCTGCGCGCAATGCTCCGTGCGTCCAGGCCTCGATCTTTTGAACGGATAGAAGAAACTTGCGCGTGGCAAATGGGTTGAACAAACATTTGAATATTCTCGCGGTAATGATCCAAAACAGTGCACGGGTATTCACCAAGCTTTCACCGTGCACCGCATGCCGATTTCGGATAGCCAGTCCTTTGGCAGCGCATCTACGATGGGACGAACGCAAGAATCGTGCGCAACAACTATTACTTAAGGAGCTTGTCCCTATGGCGACCACCAAGAAGAACAAAACAGCAGAACATCCAGCCGTGGCAGAGATTCGCGCCTCCGGCGTACAGAAAGTGAAGGTCGCTGTTAGTGACATCGACGGTGTGCTGCGCGGCAAGTATTTGCACATCGACAAATTCCTCGGCGCAGCCGAGCCCTATCCGGGCGGCGGCTTTGGATTTTGTGATGTGGTGTTGGGCTGGGACATGATGGACGTCACCTACGACAACACCGTGGCCACTGGTTGGCAGCATGGTTTTCCCGATGCGCTGGCGCGGCTGGATATGAATACCGCGCGGCGCGTGCCCTGGGATGACGATGTGCCGTTTGTGCTGGGCGAGTTTGTTTATGCCGATGGCACGCCCCACGCGCAGTGCCCGCGTCAGGTTTTGAAGCGCGTTTTGAAACGCGCCGAAAAGATGGGCTTCAAGGTCATGACCGGCATGGAGTTTGAGTGGTTCAACTTCCTGGAAACGCCGCAAAGCTGGGCCGCCAAAAAGGGCGTGAATCCAGAGCCCATCACGCCCGGCATGTTTGGCTACTCGCTGTTGCGCATGAACCAGAACCGGGAATTCTTGAACGCACTCATGGACGACATGCGCGCTTTTGGTGTGCCCATTGAAGGGCTGCACACCGAAACCGGGCCCGGCGTGTATGAGGCCGCCATCGGCTTTAGTGAGGCGATGGAGCAGGCCGACCGCGCCATTCTTTTTAAGACGGGAACGAAGGAAATCGGCGCGCAGTTTGGCATCATGCCCAGCTTCATGGCCAAGCCCAATCAATCGCTGCCGGGCTGTAGCGGCCACATCCACCAAAGCCTGTCCGACGGCAAAACGAATCTGTTTTATGACGCCAAGGCCGGGCGCAAGATGAGCCCGCTTTTCGAGAGTTATCTGGCCGGGCAGGTGGCCTGCCTGATGGATTTCGCGCCCATGATCTGGCCCACCATCAACAGCTACAAACGGCTGGTGGATGGCTTCTGGGCACCGGTCAAGCCGACCTGGGGCATGGACAACCGCACCGCCAGTTTCCGCGTCATTGCGGGCAGCCCCAAAGCGACGCGCCTGGAGACGCGCTGCCCGGGTGCCGACGTCAATCCGTACCTCGCCATGGCAGCAGTGATCGCCGCCGGTTTGCACGGTGTGGAAAAGGGCTTGAAGCTCACCACGCCACCGATCACCGGCACCAACAAGGGCGGCGAAAACGTGCCGCGCGCACCGCGCACCCTGGTTGAGACGAACCGCATTTTTGAGAAATCAAGCATCGCGCGCGACTGGCTGGGCGATGGCTTTGTCGACCACTTTGCCCGCACCCGCGATTGGGAATGGCGCCAGTGGCTGGACGCGGTGACCGACTACGAAATGAAGCGCTATTTCGAAATTATTTAGTGCCATGGGCGAGCTGCTGATTCGGCGACTGGTTCCTGAAGACGCGCCGGTGTACCGGGTGCTCCGGCTGCGCGGTTTTCAGGAACATGCCGAGGCCTTCACCTCCAGCTTCGAGGAGGAAAGTCTGCGGCCGCTGAGCTATTCCGAACAACGTTTGTCAGTGGATTCAACAGCCTGCTTTTGGGGCGCGTTTGTGGATGGGCAATTGGCCGGCCTGGTGGGCCTGGACCGCGAGACGCGCATCAAGAACCACCACAAGGCCGTAGTTATTGGCATGGTTGTGGCGCCGGAGTTTGCGGGGCTGGGGCTGGGCCGCCAGTTGCTGGACGCGCTGGTGCTGCATGCGCGCAGTGTCGGCCTGGAGTTGCTGGTGCTTACCGTGACCGCTGGCAATACCAAGGCCCAACAGCTTTATGAGCGTGCCGGATTTGCCGTCTGGGGCACCGAGCCGCGTGCCATCCGGGTAGACAATCGGTATTACGACAAGGTTCATCTTTTTCTTTCTCTCAACTACCCACAATCACCATGAGCATTTCATCTTTCAACTTTCCTACCCCTATTAAATTCGGCGCCGGTGCGCGCAAGCTGGTGGCTGCACACCTGATCGAAGTGGGCTGCAAGCGCCCCTTGATCGTGACCGACAAAGCGCTGGGCGCGTTGCCTGTCATGGCTGAATTTCTGACGCATCTGGCGGGCCTGGATGTGGCGGTTTTCAGCGGCGTTTTTGGCAACCCGACCTGCAGCCAGGTGATGGATGGCGCGGCTGCCTACAAGGCGCACAACGCGGACTGCGTGATCGGTTTTGGCGGCGGCGCCGCACTCGACGTGGCCAAGATTGTCGGCCTGGCTGCGGTGCACGAAGGCGACATTCTGGAATACGTGTGGGACCACCCCAACGTGCGCCCCATCGTCAACCCGCTGCCCTATTTTGTGGCGCTGCCCACCACGTCCGGCACCGGCTCCGAAGTGGG
>CANFNO010000558.1 GCA_947447845.1 Burkholderiales bacterium
CAATTGCCTGATGGCAGGCCAGGGCCAGGCACCTGCGCGTCAGGCGGCTTTCAAGGGCGGCTTGCCCAAGAGCGCCGGTGCTGTCACGCTGTCCAAGATGTGCGGCTCCGGCATGCGCGCGGCCATGTTCTGCCACGACATGCTGCTGGCGGGTAGCCACGACGTGTTGATCGCCGGGGGTATGGAGAGCATGACCAACGCGCCGTACCTGCTGCCTAAAGCACGTGCCGGTATGCGCATCGGCCACGACCGCGTGATGGACCACATGATGCTCGACGGCCTGGAAGACGCTTACGAACCCGGCCGCTCCATGGGCACCTTTGGCGAAGACTGCGCTGCCAAATACAGCTTCACGCGCGAGCAACAAGATGCTTTTGCCACCGCCAGCGTGCAGCGCGCCCAGGCCGCGATTGCCAACGGCGGCTTTGCTGCCGAGATCACACCGGTGACCGTAAAGACCCGTGCCGGTGAAGTGCAAATTTCCATGGATGAAGGCCCTGGCAAGATCAAGTTGGAGAAGATCCCCACGCTCAAATCTGCATTCAAGAAGGACGGCACCATCACCGCTGCGAGCAGCAGTTCCATCAACGACGGCGCCGCGGCCATGGTGATGATGCGTGCCAGCACCGCCGCTGATCTGGGGCTCAAACCGTTGGCACGTTTGGTGGCCCATGCCAACCACGCGCAAGAGCCCAACTGGTTTGCCACCGCCCCCGTGGGCGCGGTGCAAAAGGTGTTGGTCAAGGCCGGTTGGAAGGCCGAAGAAGTTGACCTGTGGGAAGTGAACGAAGCCTTCGCCGTGGTGCCCATGGCGCTGATGTCCGACTTGAAGATCCCACACGAGAAGGTGAATGTGAATGGCGGCGCCTGCGCGCTGGGTCACCCCATCGGAGCCTCCGGTGCGCGCATCATGGTCACGCTGATTCATGCGTTGAAAGCCCGTGGTCTGAAGCGCGGTGTGGCTACGCTGTGTATTGGTGGCGGTGAAGCGACGGCTGTGGCCGTGGAACTGCTTTGAACGTTCTATTAATCGGCGCTTCGCGCGGCATCGGCCTGGAGTTCGCACGCCAGTATCTGGATGCGGGCGACCGGGTGATCGCCACCGCGCGCGATGCCGAAGGCCTGGCACGTTTGACCGACATGGGCGCGGAGACCATAAAGCTCGACGTGACCGACCCGGCCAGCATCAGCGGTTTGAGTTGGAAACTGGACGGCGAGAAGCTGGATGTGGCGATTTACGTGGCTGGCGTCTGGTCCACCGGCGGCGCCTTGAGCCCGCCCACGCGCGAGGCGTTTGACCACGTTATGCACACCAATGTGCTGGGCGCTATGCAAGCCTTGCCGCAAGTGGCGCCCTGGGTGGAAGAGGCGGGTGGCAAGTTCGCCTTTATCACCAGTGGTCTGTCCCAGATCAGCACCGCGAGTTCAAGTTACGCCTGGACTTACCGCGTGAGCAAAGCAGCCTTGAACATGGCGGTGGTTGCCGCTCAGGCTGATTACCCAAAAGCGATCCTGATTGCGCTGTGCCCGGGTTGGGTGCAAACCGACATGGGTGGACCCGGTGCGCCCCTCACAGTCGAGGCCAGCGTCAGTGCCATGCGCAAAACGCTGGCGAATCTCACGCCCAAAGACAAAGCAAAATTCATACATCACGACGGTCAACTGTACCCGTCCTGGTAACCCGGAGACAAGCATGCTACTCACCCAAGACCAGGAAATGATCCGCGACGCGGTGCGCGATTTCGCGCAGGCCGAACTCTGGCCCAATGCCGCCAAATGGGACAAGGAACACACCTTCCCCAAAGAGGTTCACAAAGGCCTGGCCGCGCTCGGCGCCTATGGCATCTGCGTGCCCGAAGAACTGGGTGGCGCCGGGCTCGACTACGTAACGCTGGCGCTGGTGCTGGAAGAAATCGCAGCAGGTGACGGCGGCACCAGCACCGTCATCAGCGTGACCAACTGCCCGGTCAATGCCATCCTGATGCGCTACGGCAATGACGCGCAAAAGAAGCAGTGGCTCACGCCCCTGGCGCAAGGCCAGATGCTCGGTGCCTTCTGCTTGACCGAGCCGCATGTGGGCAGTGACGCTTCGTCCCTGCGCACCACGGCCGTGAAAGAAGGTGATAGCTACGTCATCAATGGCGTCAAGCAATTCATTACCAGCGGCAAGAACGGCGACGTGGCGATCGTGGTTGCCGTGACTGACAAGGGCGCGGGCAAGCGCGGCATGAGCGCCTTTCTGGTGCCCACCAACGCGCCTGGCTACAACGTGGCGCGCCTGGAAGACAAGCTCGGCCAGCACAGCAGCGACACCGCGCAAATCAACTTTGACAACTGCCGCATTTCCGCCGAGAACCTGATCGGAAAAGAAGGCGAGGGCTACGGCATCGCCCTGGGCGGTTTGGAGGGCGGGCGCATCGGCATTGCCGCACAAAGCGTGGGCATGGCGCGCAGCGCCTTTGACGTGGCCGTGGCTTACGCCAAGGATCGCCAGAGCTTTGGCACCGCCATCTTCAACCACCAGGCCGTGGGCTTTCGGCTGGCCGAATGTGCGACGCAGATTGAGGCCGCGCGCCAACTCATCTGGCACGCCGCCAGCCTGCGCGATGCCGGACGCCCCTGCCTGAAAGAAGCCGCCATGGCCAAATTGTTTGCCAGCGAGATGGCCGAGAAAGTCTGCAGCGTAGCCATCCAAACGCTGGGCGGCTATGGCTACGTGACGGACTTTCCGGTGGAGCGCATCTACCGCGACGTGCGCGTTTGCCAAATCTACGAAGGCACTTCCGACGTGCAGAAGATCATCATCCAGCGCGCTTTGGCTTAAAGGATGGCGAACCTGCAACTGCCTGCGGGCGTCACCGTGCTGGAGCGCGGCTGGCTGTCCAGCAACA
The DNA here is from genome assembly GCA_947447845.1 of Burkholderiales bacterium. Next base: position 2,892 of record CANFNO010000558.1, read on the forward strand.
ACATCGTCCATATCGGCGGCGACCAGTGCGCACTGATCGATAGCGGCTATTGCACGCACAGTGAGCAGACGTTGTTGCTGGTCGAGTTCGCGCTACAAGGGCGCCCGCTCGACCTGCTGCTCAACACGCATTTGCACAGCGACCACGTCGGTGGCAATGCAGCCCTTCAGGCGCGCTACCCCGCGGTACAAACGCTGATTCCGCCGGGCCACGCGCAGTACGTGACGACCTGGGACACCGAGAAGCTGACCTACAAACCCACCGGCCAGAACTGCCCGCAGTTCCGTTTCGATGCCAC